>CALGHC010000614.1 GCA_937915965.1 uncultured Myxococcales bacterium | reverse complement strand
TGACGCCGTCATCGCGGTCGTGTTCCTGCTTCGGCATCGTGGATGTACTCGCAATTCGGGGCCGCGTGTGCCCGGTGTCGTCGTTCGGCGCGCGCCTCAGCTGCGGCGGTGCCGCTCCATCATAGGCGCAGCGCGGGGCCAGGCAAGGCGGTGGCCATCCGCCGAACGGCCACTTCTGGGGCAACTCTTCGTTGCTGCGCTGCTTCGCTCCCCACCTCGTACCCGACTACACGGCAGTCGCTCACGTGCTTGCGGCTGGACTGGCATCCAAAGTCGGCGTCCGGGAAGAGCGAGATGGCGGCTGATCGCATCATCCCGTCCCCGGGGCGAGCGCCCGCAACAGGAGTTGCAGCGCCGTTTGCGAAACGGCCTAGTCTTACTCGTTGGGAGGCCGGCTCGTCGCGCGGTCGCGGCGTCGGGCCGGGCGCGTCGGTCGCCGCAAGGGCATCGCGACACCGCTTCCGTCAGGCCCGGCTCACCGCCGCTTCTCCTCCCTCCAGGAGCACGATATGGGCGACCAACACTCCGAGTTCGCGACCGTCGATGACTTCAGGCGAGTCTTCGATGCGGCTCAAGACCACATGGTCATTCTCGACTCCGAGCTCCGCATCGCCGACGCGAACGCCAGCTTCTTGGCCGCGTATGGCACGGATCGCACGGCCGTGCGGGCGTGGCGCTGCTACCAGCTCACTCACCGGCGCACCAGCCCATGCACGGGGCCCGGCGAGGCTTGTCCGGTCGCGCACGCGTTTCGAACCGGCGAGTCGAGCCACGAGCTCCACGAACACAAGCTCTCGGACGGCAGCGTCCAGTACGTCGACGTGCTCGCCTCGCCACTGACCGACGAGTCCGGCGCGGTCACACACGTCCTTGAAGCGATGCGGGACATCACGCCCATCGTGCGCCGCCTGCGGCGCGCCGACGACGACCTGCGACACTCTGAGGCGCTTCATCGCGACCTCTTCGACAGCGCTCAGACGGGCATGTTCCGTACGCGCGGCGACGACGGTCAGTTTGTCGCGGTCAACGAGCAGCTCGCGGCGATGTTGGGCACGACGCCGGCCGAGCTCATCGGCCAGTCGGCGGTTGCGATCTGGGCGGACAGCGAGGCGAGAGGACGGTTACTCGAGACGCTGCGCGCGGAGGGTCAGGTGGTCGACGCCGAGGTCGAGGTGAAGACCCGCGCGGGCGAGAGGCGTCACTGGCTTGTCTCGATGAAGGTTCTGGCCGAGACCGGCGAGCTGCAAGGGTCGGCACGCGATGTCACGGATCAGCGGGCGCTTGAGCACCAACTGCGCCAGTCGCAGAAGATGGAGGCGGTAGGGCGCCTCGCGGGTGGTGTCGCCCACGACTTCAACAACCTGCTCACCGTCATCTCAAGCTTCTGCAGCTTTGCGAGAGACAGCCTCTCCCCCTCGGACCCAGCGCGCGCCGACATCGTCGAGGCGCTCGGCGCGGCCGAGCGGGCGGCCCGTCTGACACGACAGCTGCTGGCGTTCTCGCGCAATCACGTCGAGGCGCCCGAGGTGATGAGCCTCAACGAGATCGTGCTGGGCGCCGACGCGATGCTGCGGCGGGTCCTTGGCGAGGACGTTGAGTTCGTCACGATCGCGTGTGACAACCTGTGGCACGCGCGCATCGACCCCTCGCAGCTCGACCAGGTCCTGGTCAACCTCGCCGTCAACGCCCGCGACGCGATGGACTCGGGCGGCACGCTGACGATCGAGACCGCCAACGAAGTCGTCAGTGACGCCCAGGGCAGGCGGCAGGGTCTGGCCCCAGGCGACTATGTCCTGATGTCAGTCAGGGACGACGGCTGTGGCATGAGCGACGAGGTCCTGGCACACGTATTCGAGCCGTTCTTCACCACCAAGGAGGTTGGCAAGGGCACGGGCTTGGGGCTGGCCACCTGCTACGGCATCGTCCAGAGCGCCGGCGGCCACATCGCGGTGGCAAGCGAGCCGGGCAGGGGCACGACCTTCGAGGTCTATCTTCCTCGCGCAGCGGCCGCTCCGACGCCGTGGCGGCATCGGGACTCGACAGGCGTGCCCGCGGGCGGCGGCGAGACCGTGCTCGTCGTCGAGGACGAGCCAGGGGTGCGCCGGCTGGCGTGCAGGACCTTGCGCGCCTATGGTTACGAGGTGATCGAGGCCGAAAACGGCGGCATCGCCCTGCTGTGCTGTGAACAGCACGAAGGCGACATCGACCTTCTGCTGACGGACGTCGTGATGCCACAGCTTGGCGGTCCGGACCTCGCTGCCCGTCTCGCCCCGCTGCGGCCGGCGATGAAGGTCCTGTTCATGTCGGGTTACATTGACAAACCCCTGGCTCCAGACGGCGCATTTGCCGGCGGCGGCGCGTTTCTCGCCAAGCCGTTCCTGCCCAAGGACCTGGCACGCAAGGTCCGCACTCTCCTGGATGGCGACCCTGTGGGATAGACGTCGCCTCCGGAGGCCCGGGCCATGACGAGGTCCGCTGTGTGTGATGCTCTTGGTCGCCAACCGGCTCGCTGCGCGTGTTTGCCCGTTCGGCGCCCGATCTGGCACCATCGCGCTGCATACACGCTGCCGTCCGAACGGGCTACGGATGCCGCGCCGCCGCCGCCGTCGGCCGCGGCGAAGGGGAGCACATGAGCTCGGCGAGGACTTCGACTGCAGTGGCGCTCGTCACCCTTCTTTGCGCCGGGGCGTGCAGCGACGATCCCGGCGCCGCCGTCGCCGCTCCGGCCGGCCTCGATTCGGCGGCGGATGCCCCCGCCCCGGGTGACGCCAAGAACGACGCGGACCTTGCAGGCGCCTGTCTCGCGGACCCCGACTGTCCCGACGACGGCAACCCGTGCACCGTCTCGCGCTGCAGTCCGGGGCGGTCCTGTGCGCAGGAGGCACGTGTCGACGGGGCGCAGTGCAGCGACGGCGACAAGTGCACGCTGGGCGATGTCTGCGAGGCCGGTGTCTGTATCGCCGGCGCGTCGGTGTGTCCCTGCCTGAGCGACCAGGACTGCCTCTCGCAGGACGACGGCGACCTGTGCAACGGCACTTTGCGCTGCGACCAACCGAGCCACCAGTGCGTCGTCGACGCCGCCGCCGTGGTCGTCTGCGATGCGTCCGCCGACACCGTCTGCGCGATCGCGACCTGTGCGCCGGCGACGGGCGTGTGCGCGCCCGCCTTCACGCCGACGGGCACGCCCTGCGAGGACGGGTTGCCCTGTACGGCAGCGTCTGCGTGTGCGGCCGGGGCATGCGTCGCCGTCACGGGTGGCGACCAGTGCGCGTGCACGGTCGACGAGGACTGCGAAGACGACGGCGACCTCTGCAACGGCGTCTCGCATTGCGCCAAAGCGATCTTTCCGTTCACCTGCCAGATCAACCCCGCGACGGTCGTGACCTGTCCCGCCTCCGCCGGCCCCTGTCAGACCGACGCCTGCGACCCCGCCACTGGCACTTGCGCCGTCCAGCCCCTCGCCGACGGCACGGCGTGTGACGACGGCGATCCAGCCACCGAGGGCGACGTCTGCGAGGCAGGCGTCTGCGTCTCCGGCACGGACACCTCGCTGTGCACTGACCACGATGACTGCATTGACGACGGCAACCTGTGCAACGGCGTACCGTTCTGCAACAAGCAGACGCAGACGTGCGCCTTGAACCCGGCGACCGTCGTGCAGTGCCCATCTGGCGGTGACCTCGGCTGCATCAAGAACACCTGCAACCCCCTCACTGGCACCTGCGCGCCGACCGCGCTCAAGCCGGGGACCGCCTGCGACGACGGTGACGCCTGTACCGCCAGCGACATCTGCGTGGGTGGTGCGTGCAAAGCGGGCACCAACATCTGCCCCTGCGCCGACGATGCGGCGTGTCTGGTCAAGGACGACGGCGATCTGTGCAACGGCGTGCCCTACTGCGACAAGGCCGCCGACCCGCCAGTGTGCAAGCCGAACCCGGCGTCGGTGGTCGTCTGCCCGACGGTCGATGACAGCGACTGCAGGCACAACCTCTGCGACCCGAAGACGGCCGCGTGCGCGTTGTCCAGCGCCGCCACCGGCACGCTCTGCGACGATGGCGATGAGTGTACCAAGAGCGAGACCTGCGACGGCGCGGGTGGCTGCGTCGACGGCACCGTGATCTGCACCTGCAAGTCGGACAGCGACTGCCTTGGCGAGGACGACGGCGATCTCTGCAACGGCCTGCCCTACTGCGACAAGGGCGCGGACCCGCCGGTGTGCAAGCCGAATCCAAGCTCCGTCGTCAGCTGTCCGACGGTGGACGATACGCCCTGCCTGAAGAACACCTGCGTGCCCAAGTCGGGTCAGTGTGCGCCGGTGCCAACCCCGGCGGGTACCAAGTGCGATGACGGCGACGTCTGCACCAAGGGCGACCTCTGCCAGTTGGGCCTGTGCGTCTCGGGGACCTGGACCTGCGAGTGCGCCGACGACGGCGATTGCTTCGCCAAGGACGACGGCGACCTGTGCAACGGCATCTGGTACTGCGACCACAGCGGCGCGAAGCCGGTGTGCGCCTTCAACCCGGCGTCGGTGGTGTGGTGCGCCAAGGGCGAAGACACGGCGTGTGTGAAGAACGTCTGCGACCCCAAGACCGGCGGCTGTGGCCTGGGCCCCCTCGTCGACAAGACGCCGTGCGCGCACCCGGCGAAGTGCGCGACCACGGCGGCTTGCACAGCCGGCGCTTGTCTGCCGACGGCCAGCCTCGACTGCGAGGACGGAGACCCTTGCACCACCGACAGCTGCGACGCGGTCTTGGGCTGTGGCCACGCGACGGCGCAGTGCGACGACGGCAACGACTGCACCCTCGACATCTGCGACCCCCAGACCGGCAAGTGCAGCTTCGACGCGGCCAAACAGAGCGGCAAGGGCTGCAACGCCGATGACAATGGCTGCACGGTGAACGACGTCTGTCTGGCCGGCGTGTGCCAGGCCGGCGTCGGCGTGGTCTGCAAGCTCGACACCGCGGCCTGCGAGAAGGCGACCTGCGTGCCGAGCGGCGCGTCGACGTTCCAGTGCCTCGTGCTGCCGCTCGCGGATGGCGCGGCCTGCTTGGACGAAGACGGCTGCCACGTCGGCTCGTCTTGTCAGGGCGGCGCGTGCCAGGCCGGCGAGGGCGAGAAGCTCTTCGTCGCGACGCCCGGCGCGGCCGGTCGGCACGTTCGGCTGGGCGCTGGTGTCGCCTGGCAGGGCGGCTACCTGGTCGCGGGCACCGCGGTCGCCGGTGACGGCGCCGGCGACGGTCCGGACGCCGCTGGCGCCTAGTACGCCGCTCGCCTCGACGCGACGGGCGCGCTCGTCGGTGCGGCGACGCTGCTGCCTTCTGCGGTCACTCTTGCCAGCGAAGGCATCATCGGGCTGCTGCCGACCGCCGACGGCGGCGTGGTCTTCGCTGGGACCGTTGGGACTGCCGCCGCTGGCGCTCAGGTGCGCTTGCTGAAGGTAGCCGATGACGGCACAACGCCGGTTTGGGACCGTCTGCACGGCGCGGCCGACGCCGACGAGGTCGCGCACGCGCTGGTGGCGCACCCTGCTGGCGGCACGGTCGTCGTCGGTGCGGTCCTCAAGGGCGCCAACGGCGACGGCCTGGCGCTGCGGCTGTCGGCGACGGGCCTGGTCGCCTGGCAATGGATAGGCGGCGGCGCTGGCGACGACGGCATGCGCGCCGCGGTCGTGCAGCCCGACGGCGGCTCGATCCTGGCGGGCTGGGACGGCTCGACCCAGATCGGCAAGCGGCTGGGCTGGCTGGTCGCCGTCAACGCGGAGGGCAAGACGACGTGGGCGCAGTCGCTTGGCGACGCCGAGACGCAGGAGCTGGTCGCGATCGATACGTGGCCGGACGGCAGCCTGGCGCTGGCTGGCTGGCGCAGCTTCGGCGCAAGCAAACAGACCTGGCTGCTGCGCGCCAACGCGGCAGGCAAGATCGTCACGGCGTCGGTCGTGGCCGGCGGGCTGGAGCCGCTCGTGGCACGGGTGATCGGCCCGGACAGGCTGTTGTTGGCCGGCCGCGGCACCGGCGCGGGCGGCTCGGCGCTGCGTCTGGCGGCGGTCGACGCCAGCGCGCACATCGTCTGGCAGACTGAGCACGACGACGGCGGCGCTGACGCGGCTGGGGCCATCTTCCTGGCGGCCGACGGTGGTCTCGCGGTGGTGGGCACGACACAGCCGGCGCCGAGCGAGCTGGCGACCGGGCTGGTGCTGCGGGCCGACGCCTGGGGGCGGACGTCTTGTGCCGCCTCGGGCTTGTGCGCGGCGAAGAAGACCAGCGACTGCGCGGACGTGAACCCGTGCACGGACGACCTGTGCGACGCCGACCAGGGCTGCCTCTTCGCCCACAACGCGGTCTCGTGCGAGGACGGCGACGCGTGCACCAGCGGCGACGTCTGCGAGACGGCGGCGTGCAAGCCTGGGGGTGCCACTGACTGCGACGACGGCAACGACTGCACGACCGACGGCTGCGACTCGAAGGAGGGTTGCACCCACGAGCTGCTGAACGCCGTGCCTTGTCCCGACGCTAGCGTCTGCACCACCGACGAGGCCTGCGAGAACGGCACCTGCAAGCTGACGGTGGTGTCCTGTGACGACAGCGACCCATGCTCGAAGGACAGCTGCGACGCCAAGCTGGGCTGTCAGCACGACGCGCTGCCCGATGAGACGGTTTGCGAGGCAGGCAAGGTCTGTGCCGAGGGCAAGTGCGTCGCGCGCTGGGCGGCTGATCTTGAGGTCGGAGGCTACAGCGGCTGTGTGCGCCACCCGCAGGGCACTGTGAGCTGCTGGGGCCAGGGTGCCCACAGCTACGCGGTCAGTTTCGGCTCGAAGTATGGCGTCCCGTACAAGCCCGTTTTGGTGCCCAACCTCACGGGGGCGGTCGACCTCGGCGTGGGCGACAACCACGCCTGCGCGCTCAAGGACGACGGGCTCGCCTACTGCTGGGGCAAAGAGACCTACGGCGTCGGCGGTGTCCTCGGGCTCGGTTCGTGCAGCGGCAGCAACCCGAGCCCCCAGCCTGCCCTTGGCCTGACTGAGGCGCAGGCGTTGGCCAGCGGATCGCTGCACAACCTGGTCATCCGCAAGGACGGCAACGTCTGGGGTTTTGGTTGCAACGCCCGCGCACTGCTCGGCACGGGCGGCTGCGCGAAGTGTGCGCCGACCCCAGCGAAGCTGAACCTCGTTGGCCCGATTGCGCTGGTGCGCGCCGGTGTCGGGCCGATCTCGATCGCGGTGGACGCCAGCGGCTCGCTTTGGGCCGCGGGTGGTACCTGCCCCAACAACTGTGGCTGCTACAACAACCAGCAAGGCTACACGGGCAATGGGTCGGCATGGGGCTCATGGGGATGGGCGAAGATCGGCGGCCCGCAGGGCGTGACCGACGGCGCCGTCGGCGGCTCGCACGCCTGTGTTGTCGACAAGGAGGGCGCCGTCTGGTGCTGGGGATACAACGCCGACGGCCAGGTCGGCGACGGCAGCAAGGCGACACGGCTCACGCCGGTGAAGACCTTCCCTCTGCCTGGCCCCGCCCAAGCCGTCGCGGCCAGCCGGTACGCGACCTGCGCCGCGCTGGCAAGCGGCCAGGTGCGCTGCTGGGGTAGCAACACGTACGGCGAGATCGGCGATGGCAGCAACTACGCCAGCGTCGTCCCGGTCGAGGTCGTCGGCCTCACCAAGGTGACGAAGATCTCGGCGGGCTGGTACCACTTCTGCGCCCTGCGCATCGACGGCTCGGTGTGGTGCTGGGGCATGGGCGGTGTCGGAGCTGGCGGCGCGCTTGGCTACGACACGAATGCCAACCAGAACAAGCCGGTGCCGGTCTATGGCTCGGTGCCCAACTAGTGGACGAGTGAGGTGTTGGATGCGGACAGGGCGACACTGGGAAGCACGGCCGTCCGTGTCCGCGGCCGCTGGCGCGTGCGCGCTGGTCCTCCTCGCAAGCTGCTCGCAGGACTCGCCTGCCACCGCGGCCGATGTCGGCGCCGCGCAGCTTGACGCCAGCGACAGCACCATCGACGTCGCCGCCGACCCCGACGTGGCCA
>CALGHC010000613.1 GCA_937915965.1 uncultured Myxococcales bacterium | reverse complement strand
CGTGGCTCGGGCGTGGCTCGGGCGTGGCTCGGGCGTGGGCCGGGCGAGGCGCGGATTCGGCCGACGCAGCCGGCCTCGGCACGGGTCGACCGCACGGGTCGACCGACCAGGCGCTTCCCGCCAGAAGTAGGGCCGAGTTGTTGCTGATTGGCGACGCTCATCTGCTATACTCGCAATCTTCGCCAACGCTGGAGTTCCCATGGCTTTGCGCAGCTTCCATCGCTCTGTGTTCCTTCTCCTCGCAGCCGCCGTCGTCGTGCCCGCTGCCGCCGTCGCCGCGACGCCTGTGGTCGGCTTGCACGGCATCCTGCGGACCGCCGCGGGCACCGCCGTGCCTGACGGCGAGTACGCGATGGCCGTGGCGCTCTACGCGGCTGCCGAGGGCGGCGACGCGATCTTTGAGGAGACCTTCCTCGCCGTGCAGGTCGAGGGCGGATTCTTTGCGATCGAGCTCGGCGCCAAGAAGGAACCTCTGCCTGCCGGCCTGCTTGACGGCAGCCCACGCTTCTTTGGCGTGACCGTCGGCGGCAACCCGGAGCTGCCGCGCGCGCAGCTGCTTGAGGTGCCCTACGCCGTGCACGCCCGCACCGCGGCGGCGGCGGCCACCTTGGTCTGCTCGGGCTGCGTCAGCGGCACCGAGATCGCCGCAGCGACGATCACGGCCGATCACCTCGCGGTCAACGCGGTCGAAGACAAGCACGTCGCCTTTACCTACGCGGCCTCGAAGTCGAAGGGCGGCCCGGCCGAGAGCGCGCTCATCGCTGACAAGGCGGCCCTGGCCGTCTTCGCCACCAACGCGGGCGTCGCCACCAGCGCCGACGAGGCCAAGAGCGCGGACGTCGCCGCCAAGCTGCAGTGCACGGGTTGCGTCACCGCCGCGATGGTCGCCACGGGCGCCACCGCCGACCTGGTCGCGGCCAAGGAGCTCGCCGCGGTCGCCGTCTCGGGCAAGTACAGCGATCTGGAAGGCGGCCCCGATCTCAGCGGCTACGCCGCCCTGGCCATCGCGAACAGCTGGGTCGAGAAGCAGACCTTTGCCGGCGGCGTCGACCACGGCCAGGACGCGAATTTCGCCAAGCACCAGGCCCTGCTCTTCCGCTTCCAAAACAGCGAAGGCCCACCGGCCGTGTGCGACGCCAGCGTCGCCGGCATGACGTACTTCGACCCCAAGGCCATGGATCTCGTCGTCTGCAACGGCAGCGGCTGGGTCGCCTACGCGCACGTCGGCGACGTCGGCAGCCAGGGCAACCCGGTGGCCTCGTGCAAGGCGCTGCTGGAGTCAGGCCAAAAGGTCGACGGCGTCTACTGGCTCAAGACCGGCGGCGTCGAGTTCCAGGCCTACTGCGACCTCACCGGCGGCGGCTGGACCCTGGCGATGAAGCTCTCCGACGCCTCGAAGTACATCTATGCCGACGCGGTCTGGACCCAGGCCGACGCATCGGGCGGACTGCCGATGCCCGACGCCAACGCCGACGCCGTCAACCGGGCGTTCTACAAGCTGACCGCGACCGAGACGCGGGTGTGCATGAAGGCGTACGGCACCGGCAAGGTCGTCTGCGAGACCATCTCGCACGGCGCATCGACAGCACGCGACCTCGCCGCGGGCCCGATCCTGCCGTCGACCCAGGCCACCAAAGGCAAGCTCACCGACAACTGGCGATCGATCGTCCCCGGTGGGGCCTGGAGCGCCAACGCCTGGCACCGCTTTGGCTGGAACAACGGCACCGAGGGCTGCGGCGGCCTGCGGCTGGGGTTCAGCGCGGACAACGACAGCTCCGACAGCCGCGACTCCGGCATCGGCCTTGGCGTATACAAGGGCGGCTGCAGCAGCGACCTGAAGACCGGATCGGGCTACTGGCATTACCCAGGCTGGAACCCGAAGCCGTCGCCGCTCGCTGCGGGTCTTGAGGGCTATGTCTGGATGCGCTGAGTGCGCCCGAGATCCTGTCCCCTGCCAGAACTTCGTCTTATCATCCGACGCGCCCCAAGTGCCAGCCTCGTCGGCTCGCGTCTGCCGCATCGTGCTGGCTCCGTGTTCGCGGCTGTCGAGAACGGGATCGCGATCTGCCCGAGATCACGGCCATGAACCGCTCCGTCGTGTTCCTGCTGCCCCTCATCATCCAAGCGCTCCAGGCGGCGTGCCGATTCGATGGCGGTTCTTCAGCCCTCGCTCGGTACCAGCGCAGGTTGTATGGGCCTTCGGCCCCAGGTGGGGCCAAGTCTGGGTATCAGACCCACGCTTCAAGGTAGTGGGGGATTCGGCACGCCCGCAGCGCCAAGCCCATCGTCCCACAGCGCGGCGACAGGCACCGCCACCACCCGCTCTCCGAGCGCAAAGACCCGCGCGCCGGTGTGCAGCACGACCGCAGCCGCCAGCCGATCCCCCAGCATGTCCCGCAGCCAGAACAGGTGACGGGCATCGTCCCGTCCCGGCGCTGAGGTGGCCTTGACCTCGAACGCTACGAACCTCTGCCCGGGGATCTCGACCACCAGGTCGACCTCATGACGCCCCTGCTCGGTGCGCAGGTGGAAGAGCCGCGCCGGCGTGCGTGCGGCCGGCAGCTCGGCGCGGAGCTGGTTGATGGCGAAGGTCTCCAAGAGTCGGCCCAGCAGTGTGCCGTCGCGCAGGATGGCGGCGGTGTCTACCCGGATGGCGGCGGCGGCGAGACCGGCGTCGATCAGCACGCGCTTGGGCCGTTGGACGAGGCGCTTGATTCGGTTGGTCCACCAGGCCGGGATGGCATCGACCAGCGACAGGTCGGCCAGGAGTCCGTCATAGGCAGAGGCTGAGCGGCTGTTGATGCCAGCGGCGCGGTACAGGGTCGCATCATCAACCACGGTGCCCGTGTGCAACGCGACCATGTCGAGATAGCGGGCGAGGCGCACGGGATCGCGCCCGGATGGCGCAGCATCGCGGGTGACTACCTGCTCGAGATAGCTCTCCAGCCACAGTCTCCGCCGATCAGGGGGCAAGTGCAGCGCGGGCTGCGGAAAGCCGCTGACGAGCAGCTCCTCGACGTAGCCGCGCAGATCCGGGGCGTCACCCGGGTCTTGCAGCCCTTCGGGGCCGTCGCACAGCAGCCTGTCGAGGAAGCCAGGGCGCTCGATGGCGCCGCGTCGTTCGCGCGTAGTCAGCCCGAACATGGGAACCCGAACGAAGCGGCCCGTGCCCGGCCAGAGGGCTCCATCGCTCTGAGCGGGGGCCGAACCGGTGATCAGGAACCGCCCCGGGGTCGGATTCTCGTCCACGGCCCGCTTCACTGCGCCGAGGATGCCAGGCACGGCCTGCCACTCGTCGATGAGCGTTGGCTCGTCGCGCCCGCGCAGGATGGCGTCAGGCGCGGCAGTGGCGACCGCGGCCTCCTCGGGCCGGTCCAGGCGCAGGATGGTCCTGGCGTGGCGGGCGGCCGTGGTGGTCTTGCCGGTGGAGCGGGGCCCCGTGAGGAGGATCGCTGGCAGGTCCGCCAGGAGCTCTGCGAGGGTGTGGTCGAGCAGTCTGGGGCGGTAGGCAAGGGCGGGCATGGGTGGATGATACCAGTCTCACGCGGGGTTGAATACAAACAATACGCAGTGCGCGGCGAGGCCAGCGAGGTGCCAGCCTCCTCGTCGCTCGCCTCGCCCCGACGGCAGAATCGAGCGTCAGGCGCCGCCGCGGCCGTGGTCTCGCTGGCGAATCAGGCCCTCCTGGGCGACGCTGGCGACGAGCGCACCGCCGCGATCGTAGAAAGAGCCGCGCACCAGACCGCGCGCGCCGCTCGCCGATGGGCTGTCGATCTCGTAGAGCAGCCAGTCATCGAGGCGGAACGGCCGATGAAACCACATCGCGTGGTCCAGGCTCGCCATCTGCACGTCGCCCGAGAACCACGACACGCCATGCGGCTGCAGCGCCGTGCCCAGGAAGTGGAAGTCGGAGGCGTAGGCCAGCAAGAAACGGTGCAACGCCGGATCGTCGGGCAGGCGCTCGGCGGCGCGGTACCAGACCTGCCGACCCGGCGGCCGGATCTGCGGCGAGAGCGGGTCGCCGGGATCGACCTGGCGGACCTCGATGGGCCGCTCGCGCAACGCCATGGCTTGGAGGTGCGCGGGGATCCGGTCGACGTGAGCCAGGGCGAGGTCGCGCTCCGAGATCAGCGTCTCGGGGTCCGGGGCGCGGGGCGTCGGCGCCTGGTGGTCGTAGCCGGGCTCATCGATCTGGAAGGACGCCGCCATGTGGAAGATCGGCCGTCCCGACTGGATCGCGACCACCCGGCGGGTCGTAAAGCTGCGCCCGTCGCGGCTGCAGTCGACCTGATAGACGACCGGTCGGGTCGCGTCACCGACCCGCAAGAAATAGCCGTGCAGCGAGTGCACCATGCGATCGGCGGGCACGGTGTGCGACGCCGCCGACAGGGCCTGGCCGACCACCTGACCGCCGAAGATCGCCCCCCAGCCCAGATCTTGGCTCTGGCCGCGAAAGAGGTTCTCCTCGATGCGCTCGAGCCGCAGCAGCGCGACGAGATCTGTGAGGACTGTCGGGGTGGGAACGGGCACGCTCAATCGTTGCCGGCGAGGACTGCGCGGCAGACGTCGGCGCGCGAGACGGTGCCGATCAGCTTGCCGGCGTCGACGACAGGCAAGCGACGGATCTGCTTGCTCACCATGATGGTCGCGGCCTTCAGGGCCTTGTCGCGCGGGGTCAGCGAGATCGGGTCGCGAATGACCAGCGGCTCGATCGGAGCGACGGCGAGCTCGCGACCGTTGTCGATGAAGAGATCAAACGCCTCGGCGAGTGACCCACCCGAGAGCATCATCTCTTCGAACTTCGGCAACACAGCGCGGATGAGGTCGCCCTCGGAGAGCACACCGACGAAGTTGTTGTCGTCGTCGACCACCATCAGGTCGCTCGCCTGACTCAAGGCGACGATCTCCGCAGCGCGTTGCATGGTCGAGTCCACACCGATTCGGGTCGCGTTGTAGCTCATGATGTCTCGGATCAGCATGCATTCTCCTTGTCGAACGCGGTCATGTGGCCGGCTTGCGGGCCGGAATGTAGCACAACGGGTCGGGACGGCAACGGGCGGCCAGGCCTGGCGAGACAGCGGGCAAGACGCCCTGCGGGGAGCTATTTGCAGACCATCAGCGGATCGGTAATCAGCCGGATTCGATAGTTCAGGTAGTCGCTCACCCACACGCGACCGTCCGAGGCGAGGACCAAGGCCGTCGGCGTGTTGAACTTGGCGGCGAGGGGCGTCCCGTTGGCAAAGTCGGCGTCGCCGGTGCCCGCGTACGTGACCAGCTCGCTGCCCGTCCAGCGGCGCAGCAGGTGATTGCCCGCGTCGGCGACGAAGAGGTCACCGGTCGGGCCGAAGGCGAGCCCGAGCGGACCGTTGAGCTGGGCGACACCGGCGGCGCCGTCGGTCTTGCCTGCGTCAGCGATGCCGACCACCGTGGTGACGGTGCCGTCGAGCGCGACCTTGCGGATGCGGTGGTTGCCCGTGTCTGCGACGTACAGGGCCCCATCCGCGCCGGCGACGATGCCCACCGGCGAAGCGAACTGCGCCGCGGAAGCCAAGCCATCGGCGAAGCCGGCGACGCCCGAACCCGCGAGCGTCGTCACCGCGCCGTCGACGGTCACGCGGCGGATGCGGTGGTTGCCCGTATCGGTGACGTAGAGCGCGCCGTCGCTGCCGACCGCGATCCCCGAGGGCAGGTTGAAACGGGCCGCCTCGCCGAGGCCGTCGGCGAAACCACCCACCGGCGTCTCGCCAAAGCCGGGCGCGTCGGCGAAGCCCGCGATGGTCGACACCGTGCCGTCTTCGACCAGCTTGCGGATGCGGTGGTTGCCCGTGTCGGCGACCCAGACGGTATTGGAGACGTCGATCGCCAGGCCGCGTGGCTCCCAGAACGCGGCGTCTTCGCCCTTGCCGTCAGCGAACTCGGTGAGGCCCTTGCCGGCGATGCTGCTGACCGTGCCATCCGAGGTGATCTTGCGGACGCGGTGCTCGCCGCTGTCGACGACGTACAGCGAGCCCGCCGAGTCGCGGGCGATGCCGCTGGGCAGGCTGAACTGGGCGAGCTCGCCCTTGGCGTCGAGGTAACCTTGGGTCGACCCGGCGAAGGTCGTGACCTCGACGACCAGGGCGGCGGCCGCGCAAGCGCCGTTCGAGCAGGTGTCCGGCCCGGTGCAAGCGTCGCCGTCGTCGCAAGCCTCGCCGTCGCCCAGGGCGATGTTCTGGCAGCCGCCCTTGTCAGCGTCGCAGCTGTCGGCGGTGCAGTCGTTGCCATCCTCGCAGTCAGGCGCCGAGGTGCCCGTGCACACGCCGCCGCCACAGACGCCGCCGACGTCGCAGTCGTCGCCGTCGCAGGTCACGGATCCCGGTAGATTGACGACCGTGCAGTCGCCGCTGAGCGCCACGCACGAGTCCTCGGTGCACGCGACACCGTCGTCGCAGGTCTTCGGCGCGCCGGGCTCACAGTCGCCGTCCTTGCACTGGTCGCCGGTGGTGCACGCGCTGCCGTCGTCGCAGACCTGGCCCTCGGCGATGGCGTTCATGGCGCATTCGCCGGTCTTGGTGTCGCACTGGTTCTCGACGCAAGCGCTGTCGCCGGCATCTTCGCACTCGACCACCGTCGTGGGGTCAACCTGGCAGCTGCTGTCCACGCAGATCAGGGTGCCGTTGCACGCGTTGCTGTCTTCCTCGCCGGCGCAGTCGGCGGTCTCGACGCAGTTGCATTGGTCGATGCCCGCCTGGCACTTGCCGGCCGAGCAGACGTCGCCAAGGGTGCAAGCGTCCTCGTCATCGCAACCGGCGTCGTCGGCCAGGGCGATGTGGGTGCAGCCAAGCAGCTCGTCGCAGGCATCGACCGTGCACGACTCGCCGTCGCCGCAGACGGCGGCGACGTCGATCGACGCGCCAAGGCATGCGCCGACGGTGCATGCGTCGTTGGCGGTGCAAGCGTCACCGTCGTCGCAAGGAACATCGCCGACGACGCTCTGACTCACGCAGCCCTTGGCTTTGTCGCACGCGTCAGCGGTGCAGCTGTTGCCGTCATCGCAGGCGACCGCCTTGCCCAGGCAGGCGCCGGCCGCGCAGTGGTCCTGATCGGTGCACTTGCTGCCGTCGTCGCAGACCAGGCCATTCTTGGCGGGGGACTCGACACACAGGCCGTCAGCCGGGTTGCATGCGACGATGTGGCACGCGTCGGTGTCAGGGCAGGTCACAGGCGTGGCCGCGCAGACCCCGTCTTTGCAGCCGTCGCCGGTGGTGCAGCCGTCGCCATCGTCGCAGGGGAAGCCGGCTGCCGCGCTGCCATGGCTGCAGCCCGAGGCGGGCAGGCACGAATCCGTGGTGCATGGGTTGTTGTCGTCACAAGACACGGGCTTTCCGGCGCACTGGCCCTGGGCGTCGCACAGATCGGTGTGGCTGCAAGCGCTGCCGTCGTCGCAGATCAGACCGGCGACGATCGTCGCCTTGCACGCGCCGTCGGCGCTGTCGCAGGCGTCCCCGGTGCAGACGTCGCCGTCGTCACAGGGCTTGGCCGGGCCGGCCGCGCAGGTGTCGTCGCTGCAAGCGTCGTCGACCGTGCAAGGGTCGCCGTCGGCGTCGCATGCCGAACCATCCATCGCCGAATACTCGCAGCCGTCCGCCTTGTTGCAGAGATCGATCGTGCACTCGTTGCCGTCGTCGCAGTCGAGCGCGCCGCCAGCGACGCAGTCCCCGCCTGCGCACTGATCCGCGCCCGTGCAGACGCTGCCGTCGGCGTCGCAGGCGAGCGTGTTGTCGCTGTGGTCGCAGCCGCTCGCGCCGCACGAGTCATCGGTGCACGGGTTGTCGTCATCGCACATTCCAGCGCCGGCTTCGTCGGTCGAACCGTCGCAGTCGTCGTCAACAGCGTTGCAGGTCTCGGCGGACGGGGTCACGGCGTCGCAGAGCGACAAGCCATCCGCGGTGCACGAGCGGCTGCCGTCGCAACGGCCGATCAAGGAACCACCAGCGTCAAAGCCAGGCTCGTAGCATTGGGTGGACAGCCCAGCGTCGATCGCGGCGGGCG
>CALGHC010000612.1 GCA_937915965.1 uncultured Myxococcales bacterium | reverse complement strand
GCTGTCGAGCCAGGCCGGCGTAAACGCCAGGCCCTGCTGGATGGTCGTGCGCTCGATGCCATGCGATTCAAGATAGTCATAGAAGAACGTCAGGCCGAGACAGGAGACCTCACGGACGTCTTTGTTGGACGCCCTCGCCTGCGAGGCTTGGAGCTGTGGCGACTGGTCGGCCATGACGTCCCGAGTCTGCGCTCGTGCCCTCGCGGCTCAGCCGCTGCGCGCCAGGTGGAGCACATCACGGGATCTTCGGAACATCCCGAGATACCGTGAATTGGTAGATGTGCTCCAGATAGTCTGGCACGAGCGCCGCCGTCAACACCCACAACTTGCCGCGGCCGAGATCGGTCAGACCGACGTCGCGGGCGTGCTCCTGGTCGTCGCTCTCGTTGATGTAGACAAAGGCGTCAGAGCCGCGGGCCTCGAACCAACCCATCGCGGCGATCAGCAGGTCACCGTAGGCCGAGACGCCCGCCGGCTCGAGCGCAAACAAGCGCACGCTGTCGACCAATCTGAAGAGGTTGGCGCCCTGCTCGCCGACCTCCAACACCGCTGCGGCCAGGAGGTGGTCGCCCTTGCGCGCGGCAAGCACGACTCGCTGACGGCGGATGCCGGCCTCGGACATGCGTGACGAGAACGAGGTCATGTCAAAGCGGTCTGATGTGAAATCAAGGGCTTCGACATATGGCTTGGGCCGGGTGGCGCGCACATGGGCGACCATCCCCTCGACGTCTGCGGGGTCGGCGGGCCCGATCGTCAGATCGGTCGCGCGGCGTCGCATCGGGATCGCGCCGCGCCACTCCATGAGCCGGAAGGGCCAGACGCCACCCTCCTCGGGGCCCGCTGCGCGGCGGGTGAAGGCGTGCTCGACGTGGCGCATCCACGAGACGTTCTCTTCGGAGTAGCCGATGACCCAACGCAGCAACGGATCCTGTTGGGCGTGCTCGAAGCCGCGCAGGAAGATGTCGCGCATCACACGTGGGCCGTCGACGTTGACCGGGGTCTCCCCAGGCATCCTCGCGAGCTGGTGGGCCAGCCAGGTGCCGGTGTAGACCTTCGTGAGCGAAAGGGAGGCCTCGATGCCGCGCTCCGACGGCCAGACAACCTGACAGCCGGCCTCGGGGTTCGCGTCCAGGCGGCGGCTGAGTGTCGCGAAGTGACGGCGCAGCCCGCTGAAGTGCGCTGGCGTCTTGCCAGAGAGGCGGAAGTAGCCGCTCTCGGAGAAGAGGGCCCAGGTGCGCCGCGACCAGGTGCCACCCACGCGGGTGTTCGGGTTGAGGTTGCGGTTGACCAGCTCGAGCCAGGCGTCGCGGTCCTGGCGGTTGCGCGGCTCCACCGCGACGCCGCAGAAGGACTCGCCGCGCACGTCCGCACCGAGCCGCTGAACCCGCAGGGTCACCTCGATCTCGCTCTCGGTGTCGAGGACCCAGGCTTCGCCGATGACCATGCCGGGATGGAGAAGGTCCTCGTCGGGCGTCGACCGGAAGCTCAGCCCGGTGTTGGAGATCTCGATGACCTCGCGCTCGATGTTGACGCCGAGGCAGACGGGGTGATCGAAGGAGATCCGCAGGCCTGGCTCGACGCCGATTCGACGAAACTGTCGCTTGCGAACGCGCGTGACGCCCGCGGGCACGCCCGTGGCCATCTCGTCGCCATGCCACTGCGCGTCGGTGACCGCCCAGCTATACAGGGAGTTGTAGCCCACGGACTCGATGACAATCTCGGCTCCGTCGAGGGCGCCATTCGGACTGTGCCAGCGCAGGGGCGCGAGGTCGCCGGGCAGGATGCGACTCGCAACCAACGGATGGCGTACGCCATCGACGATCACGACGCCCTCGACGTGATCCGCAAACAGAGCGCGGATCGCCTTGCGCACCCGGTCGGGGTCCGTCACGTGTTCTTCGGTGGGCGGCAGCTGCTGGGGCTGCGGCGCTGGCTGCAGGTGGCGATGGTATCGCTCGATCAGAGCGAGCATCTCGCGGGCGTGATCGACCGGCATCGAGTCGAAGGCGACGTGGACGAGGTGCTCGTCTTCGTGCAGTCCATAGTCGTCGGCGCCCTGAACTCCGCGCGCGCGGACAACGCCCTCGAGCGGCCCGACACGCTGGGTGTCGCAGCAGATCGAGACCTGAACGTCGTCGTCGAGTTGTAGTTTGGGGTCCGCATCGGCGGTACGCAGCCAGACACCCTGCAGACCAAGCTTGAGGACGATTCGGCCAAACTCATCGCCCTCAAGAGCGACGGTGACCGGCGCCGAGGCCAGCTCGTCAGCGCGCTCCGGGGTCATGGCATCAACGCGCACATCACAAACGGGCTCGCAGCGGGCGACAGTCATTTCATCCTCTCCTGGCTGGCTGATCCGTCACGCATCAGGCACGGCGTCGCGCTGGCCCTGCACGGGCCCGGGCGCTTACGCCGTCCCACCCCCTTCTACCGGTAGCGACAAGCAGAACGCCGTGGTCCAGCCGTCGCCGTTCTCTTCCACCCGCAGCTCACCGCCGATGGTCTCGGCGAGATCCAACGAGACACCCAGCATCATCGCAAGGCTGTCCCCCTGGACGGGGCCCGAGCCGGCCGCCGCGGTCCCGAAAACGTGGTCGACGATTCCTTCAGGCAACGGTCGGCCATCCGTCTCAACTCGGAACTCGACGCGATGCGCATCGGCCGCAGCGGCGATGAGCCGAACCTGGCCGTAGCTGCCAGCCGCCTCGCCTTCGATCGTCGTCGCGGCCGCTCGAACCAGATTGATGAGCACCCGCGAGATCGCGATATGATCGCCCCAGAACTTGACGTGGCCGCGCACCTCTCGAGTGAGCCGGGCGATGCCGACAAGCTCGCTCCACACCAGCTTGGCGACGATGTCCAGCATCTCGGCGTTGGTCAGCTCTGTGACTTCTTCGGCGTCATGGTGCGATGTCGTGCGCGACTGACGGTAGAGGCGCGCCAACGACGTGACGGCCTCCTGGAGCTGCTTGAGGTTGAACTCGAGCTCCTCGCGCGAGTCACCAGCGACCTTCGGAGCGACGTGGCCGATCATCTGGTCGAGTCCCTCAGCGGCGACGCGTAGCACCGAGATGATGTTGCCCAGATCGTGGAGGAGCCGCACCCGCATCGCGCCGAGACCTGCGAGGCGCTCCTTGTCGAGCATCTCCTTGCGCATCATCCGGGCGGTCTTCTGGAAATGGGCGCGGGCGACGGCGCCGCGCAGGACGGACCGAACTTCATCCTCGTCCCACGGCTTGACGATGTAGGTCTCGACGCCGCCCCGGTTGATCGCCTCGATCGCGGTCGTCTGGTCCGAGTAGGCCGTGATCAGCATGCGCAGCATGTGGCCGTGGGATTCGCGGACGCGCTCGCAGAGATCGATCCCGGTCATGCCCGGCATCCGCTGATCGGCGACCAGAATGGCGATCGGCCGCGACTCAATGATCGCCAAGGCCTCCTCGGCGGTGCTCGCGAGGAGAATCTGGAAGTAATCGCCGAAGGTTGCTTCAAAGACCGTCAGGTTCGGCGCTTCGTCGTCCACGTAGAGGACCGGATAGTTCCACTGGACCGCGAGTTCGTCTTTGGTCGAACTGGTTTGAACGATGTCGGACAAGACAGGCCTCCGTTCCAAGGTGTGGTCCGCTCGCCGTCGGCAGACTGGACACCAGGAAGCGCCCGCGGGGACGGATACCCCCACAGATTTCCGATGCTAGCAGCCGGTCCCGGCGGCGCCAGAAAAGAAGCCTTGATTAGGGTGCGGCTCCTTTCAGTCGACGCCCCCAACGAGTCGCAGATGCGCGCGCTTCT
>CALGHC010000611.1 GCA_937915965.1 uncultured Myxococcales bacterium | reverse complement strand
GATCCGTCGCCGACGCCAGCCGCGGCTCCAGAGCCAAGCGCGGAGACCGTGGCACCGGCTGACCCGGCACCGACGCCGATGCCAGCCGCCGCGCCCCGCGAGAAGGTCGTGACGGCGCCGGCGGCGCCAGCGGCGCCAGTGGCGACATTAGCGCCATCGTGGGAAGAGGACGAAGCAACCCGAATTGAGATGCCTGAGCACGATGACGCGACCCGTCTCGCGACTCCGGCCTATGAGTCTGGTGGCATCCCACCGGCCCCTGGTGGCCAGGCGCCGGTCCCAGCGGGCTTCCCGTCTGGTCCCCCGCCGGCGACTCCGCCCCCGGTGGTGATCAGGCCGGTGACGCCACAGCTGCCACCGGCGGCCGACCGCGCCGCGGCCGCGCGAGTCACCGCGGTGGCTGCGCCGAACAAGGCTACGACGGCGTCACCGGGCCCATCGAAACGCGTACTGTATCTGCTCATCGGCTCAGGTGTTCTACTCGCGGCTGGCATTGCGGCGATGGTCATCGCGCTGCTGAGGTGAGTGACGCCGCGCGCACGACCGCCCAACCGGCTGCGTCGCGTCGGCAATCGGAATCGGGGCGCAAAGCCCAGGAAGCCCGGGTTGACCGGGTAGCCCAATCGAGAGGGAGACAGCATGAAGCGCATCATGGCCCTGCTGGCGATCGTGTCGTTGCTGACGACAGGCTGCTACAACACCTACCGCGTGCCGGAGGTCGAGTTCCGCAAGCTTCAGTCACGGCAAGGGGTCTCGCAGGACAGCAAACTCGCCGCGGCGATCACTGACGAGGCCGAGCGCGAGAAGCTGGTCAACCGGGCCGAAGGGGACTCGGTGACCGTGCGGTCGCTCGACAACAAGGAAGTGGCGGTCAGCCGTGAGGCACGCATCTACGCCCGCTCGCAGGGCGGGCGACGCTACCAGGTGACCCCCTTCAATTTCTCCATGTATGCCAGCCAGCTGGTCGCCTCCGACCGCGACACGTTGCTCCCGGTTAGCGACGTCAGGAGCTGGGAGGTGGATCTCTTCTCGACCGGCAAGACAGTCGGCATGGTCTCGGTCGGGGCCGTCGCAGCGATCGGCTTCATCGCCGTGATCATCGCCGTCAGCGGTCAGAAGAGCTTTACAGACCAGTAGGACTCCGTGTCGATGCTCGGCAGGATTCCACCCACGGCCCGCTCGTCATGGCCCTGGCCGACCGTCAGCGCAGGGGCTGAGACGGACCGACCAGCGCGATGTCTCGCTGCCGGCCCCCGGCACCCACAGAGGTTGACCGTGGCCGGTGGCCGCGGCCGCGAGGGAGGGGTGAGGTGAGCGCAACCACACGACGCAGGAGCATCCGTGTGCTGCTGCTCGCGCTGGTCGCCGTCGCAGGCTTGGCCGCCGGCGCCTCTCTGTACATTGCGCCGTGGATGCTGCGCCAGGAGATCAGCGAGCGCCTTCGGGCTGCAGCGCAGCGGCGCGGGATCCGGATGTCGATGGAGGCGATGTACCTCGATCCGTTCTCGTCAATCGTCATTGATGGCCTGGTGCTCGCCGACCTGGATGACCGGCACGGCGTGCCGTTCTGCAAAGTCGTCCGGGTCGAAGTGCAATACGACGTCGACGGCCTCTTCGACCCGAAGATCTTTTTGCGCGAGGTGGTCGCGACCCGCCCCGAGGTCCATCTGGCACGACGAACCGACGGGTCGACCAACGTCGCCGCGCTGATCGCGCTGCTCCGGGGCGAGAGCGAGTCCAACGAAGCCGCGGGCGAAGCCGGCGGACTGCGTCGCTACCTCTCCAACCACGTCCCGGACGTACGGGTCGTTGCGATGCGCCTGGCCCTGGACGATCACATCGGCGCGCCGTTGGTGACCCCCAATGGGATCGACCTGCGCCACCTGCGGCTCAGCCGCGCCAGCGCATCGCTGCGCAACACCTCTCCTGTGCGCGAGGTTGCGAGCCTTGAGTTCAAGGGCTCGACGGCGATTGCGGGTCTGCTCGACCCGATCGCGATCGACGGCAACTTCGAGTGGCCTGCCAAGACTGGCTCGTTGACGATCCGCTTCCCCAATGACCTCGCGGTGGAGGCCGGCGGATTCCGGGTCAGTGTCGGTCGCGTCACCGGCCACAGCGACGGCCGCGTCGCCCTCGGCGAGGTGCATGTCGAGCGGCTGCCGGCCAGCAACAGCCCCTTCTCGCTGGATGTGCACGAGGTCAGCGTCGACGTAAGCCAGGCCCCGGGGCAGCTGCCGAGCCTGCCAGAGTCGGTCCGCTCGCGCGTACCGGTACCAGTCCTCGAAGCCCTGCGTCATGTGCGCGAGGTCACCATCGACGAGCCTGTGATCGTCGGCCGCCAACGCGCCGCGGCGGTCGCACGCACGCCGGCCGGCCTGACGCCCCCACCGAAAGCGGGTGAGAAGACGCTAGAAACGAGCGACCCGCCGGTCGCGGCCGTCCCGACGACCCCCAAAGCAGCCGCACGCGGTGAGAAACCCAGCCGGTCAACCGATGGCGCCAAGGTCCGTGGTCTGCTCGCCAGCCTCTTCGCGACTACGGCCGACCGCGTCGAGGGTCAAATCGGTCGTCTGCGACACGGTCTCGCCAGCCTGCCCGTGCGTCGCGTCACGGTGCGCCATGGCCGGGTTCGCTATCAGGACGAGAGGTTGGGACCGACCCAGCCCGGGGAGCTGTCGGACTTCAACGCGAAGATCGAGCGCCCCGATGGCGAAGAGGTCGTGCGCCTGGAACTCGCCTTCGACGTGCCTGGCCGCAACGACGAGAACAACAGCCTCAAGGCCCGTTTCGATATCGCCACCGGCGACGCCCAGCTGCGGCTTGAGTTGGGCCACCTGCCAATCGCCGCCTACGCGGCGGTTTTGCCAGGCCAGCTGAGCTTCCGCGCCGAAAGCGCCGTGGACGACACTGAGTTGACCCTGCTCTACAGCGGCGCTGAGCGGCAGATCACCGTCGAGGGTCGCATCGATACAGGTGACTTCGACGCAGACCTGGGCGGCATCGCCCGCGACACGGTGCGGTTGGGCCGCGTCAAGGCACGCGGTCGACTCACCCTGGACCTCGGCAAGGAGAGCGTGCGCCTCGAGGGCGGAGAGCTGACGACCGCCGAGCTGCACGTCCTCGCGACCGGTTCGGTCGAACGCTACCGCAGCGCACCAAGCTTCGACCTGCAGATGCGCGTCCCGACGATCGGCTGCCAGGATCTCGTGGATTCGGTGCCGGTGGGGGTCGCTCCCATGCTCGAAGGGATGAAGTGCTCAGGCACCCTGTCGTACCGAATCGCGACCGCCCTGGACACCGCCGACATGCGTACGCTGAAGTTCACCTTCGAACCGGTCCTGCGCGATCTGCGCATCGAGACTCTGGGCCGATTCATCCGTTTTGACGTGCTCGACGGACCGTTCGAGCACCATGCCCGACAGAGCGACGGCACGCTGTACACCTTTGTCACCGGTCCCGGTTCCGAGCGATGGGTGCCCCTTGGCGAGATGTCCGAGAACCTCATCAAGGTGGTCACCACAACGGAGGACGGCTCGTTCTTCTGGCACAACGGCTTCTCGATCGAGCAGATTCGCAACGCGATGGTCGCGAATCTGCAGCGCGGTCGGTTCGTGCGTGGCGCCTCAACTATCAGCCAGCAGATGGCCAAGAACCTGTTCTTCGTCGAGCGCGAAAAGACGATCAGCCGCAAGCTGCAAGAAGCGGTCGTCACCTGGCAGATGGAGCACGAGCTGACGAAAGAGCAGATCCTCGAACTCTACTTCAACATCATCGAGTTCGGACCGCGCATCTACGGCATCAAGGCGGCCGTGTCGCACTATTTCAACCACCAACCGTCTGAGCTCACGCTGCTTCAGGCGATCTGGTTGGGTTCGATCATCCCCAACCCGAGGTCCTTCTATCGCCATTTCATCAAGGGTGAGGTCAGCGAGACATGGCGCACCTACCTGTGCTGGATCGCAGGCGTGATGCGCAAGCGCGAGAAGATTACGGCGGAGGATCAGCAGCGCCTTGAGGGCTGCAACGTCATTTTTGGCGGCGGCATCGACGGATCCGAGCAGCCCCCAGAGGGCGCGGAGCCGGGCCTGGGGCATGAAGGTGATCCCGCGCTCGACATTGAGCCAATTATCCCGTTTGGAGACGAGGAGTTGGCGCCGGTCGCTCCAGGTCCCGGCGGCACTTCCGGCCGCGCTGGCATGGGCGGCCGCGGCGACGATCTCGGCCTGCCTCTGGGCGACGCCTTCGGCGAGCGTCTCGCGCCAGCGCCGACGC
>CALGHC010000610.1 GCA_937915965.1 uncultured Myxococcales bacterium | reverse complement strand
GGGTACCTGCCTGGCTTGCGGAACGGTCGCGGCCTTCTCGCGCCGCTACCTCCACCTCGAGCCGGGCTATCACCGCTACTTCACATTGTTCGCCGTCTTCGCCACGGGCATGTTGCTGGTGGTGCTCGCCGGCAGCGTCGAGGTGCTCTTCGCGGGCTGGGAGCTGTTGGGCCTGAGCTCGGCCCTGCTTGTGGGCTTCTTTCACGAGCGCGCCGCGCCCGTGGAAAACGCCATGCGGGTGTTCATCGTCTACCGCGTCAGCGACGCGGCGATGCTGGCCGCGGCGGTGCTCGCGCACCACGTGATGGGCGAGGGCGGCCTGATGCGGGCGCTGGCCGCCGACGGCAGCGCGGAGCTGGCGAACCTGTCGGGCGCGTCGGTCACCGCCATCGCCAGCTTGCTGGTCCTGGCTGCGGCGGGAAAATGCGCGCAGTTGCCGGTGTCCGGCTGGTTGCCCAGGGCCATGGAGGGACCGACGCCGTCCAGCGCGGTGTACTACGGCGCGCTGTCGGTGCACGCCGGGGCCTATCTGCTGCTGCGCGCCGCCCCCATCCTCGACGCTGCCCCGCTCGTGCGGGCCGCGGTGGTCGTCATGGGTGGCACGACCGCCCTGTACGCCACGCTGGTCGGCAGGGTCCAAAGCGACGTCAAGTCGGCCCTGGCCTTCGCCAGCCTGACCCAGGTGAGCCTGATCCTGGTGGAGATCGGCCTTGGCATGCACGGTCTCGCCGCGGTCCACATCGTCGGCCACGCCTGCCTGCGCACGCTGCAGTTCCTGCGCGCCCCCTCGGTCCTCCACGACCACCACCTCGCGGAGAGCGCGCTGGGCGGTCATCTGGGCCGCACCGGCACGCACCTGGAGCGCGTGCTGCCCTCCGGCGCGCGCGCGTGGCTCTATCGCTTCGCCCTGGAGCGCGCCTACGTCGACGCCTGGACCGAACGCTATCTGGTGGCCCCCGTGCTGAGACTCGCCGGATGTCTGGATCGGCTTGAGCGCCGGCTGTGCGACCGAATCGGCGGGGAGACCACGGCCCCAGAGCGGCCCGCCCCGCGGGAGCGCGGCGATGGCTGAACTCTCCGGTCCCTGGTTGGTCGGGTTGATGACCACGGCCGTCGCGCTGATCGGCATGAGCGCCCTGCCCTGGCACGCCCGGGCGTCGCGCTGGGTGGCGGTGGCGATCGCCGTGGCCATGCTCGGCCTCTGCGCGCTGTTGCTGATGGATCTGCCCGCGGACCGCGCTGCAGTCCTGTCGGACCCCTGGGACCCCAGCGCCCTCCTCGGAGGGCCCGCGCTGCTGCGATTCGACATCTTGTCGAGCGCGCTGCTGCCCTTCGCGGTGATCCTCTTTGCGGTCACCGTGGGTCTGGCACCGACGGCCATCCTGGACCGCCACGTGCTGCGTCGGCAGGCGAGCGCCCTCGGGCTCACGCTGCTGGCCTTTGCCACCCGCGACCCGATCATCCTGGCCGGCTGCTGGACGGCCTCCATCGGCAGCCTTCTCCTGGACCTGCGCGGCAGAGCCGACCGACGCACCCTGCGCATCGCGGCGGCCTACCTGCTGCCGAGTATCGCCCTGATCATCGGGGGGTTGACGCTAATCTCCGACACGGGTTCGGATGGGAGGCTGCACACCGCCGGTGCGGTCCTCGTTGCCCTCGCGGTGATGATCCGCAAGGGCATCTTCCCGCTGCATTCGTGGCTGCCGGAGGTCTTTGAACACGGCCATCTGGGCTCGACGATGGCCTTCTGCGCGCCGCAACTGGGTACCTGGGTCGCCGTCACTGTGCTGCTGCCTGCGGCTCCGACCGCAGTGCTGAGCACCGTCGCTGCACTCTCTCTGGTCACCTCGGTCTACGGAGCGTTAGCCGCCCTCGCCCAGGCAGACGCGCGCCGCGCGTTGGGCTGGCTGTTCGCGAGCCAGTCCGCGCTCGTGCTTGTGGGGATCGAGAGCGACTCCGTGCGCGGCCTGGCCGGTGGCCTCAGCGTCTGGCTGTCCTCGGGGCTGGCCTTCGCCGGCCTGGCCCTGGCCCTGGGCGTGAACGAGGCCCGCCGCGGCCGGTTGCGCCTTGACCGGCTGAACGGCGGCTACGAGCGCATGCCCATGCTGGCAACGAGCTTCCTGTTGCTCAGCCTCGCCTGCTTCGGCTTCCCGGGGACCTTCGGCTTCGTCGCCCAGGAGCTCCTGGTCGGCGGCGCAACCGATCAATTCCCGCACATCGGGTTCCTGGTCATCGTCGCAACCACCCTGACCGCCATCGCCATGATCCGCATGTATTTCTCGCTGTTCTGCGGCGCGGATCCAGGTCGGCTGCCGATGCGGCTGTTGCGCCGAGAGACCGCGTTTCTGGTGGCTCTGACCGCTCTGGTCATCATCGCTGGGCTTGCGCCGGCGCAACTGATCGCGTCTCGCTCGGCCGCAGCGGCGACGCTACTTGAGGCGCGCGAGCGGAAACAACGACTTGGCTGGCACCTCGTACCGGCGGAGCCGACGACGGAGCCGGCGACGGAGCCGACGACGGAGCCGACGACTTGGCTGGCACCTGGTGCGCCTGCCTCCGTGCCGGCCGGTCGAGGACCAGCTGCAACAGGGTACAGCCACGCGTGCTTGCGGCGGTACGGCGGCGACGATGTTGGCGTTGGCGCCGCTCGCCTGCCGGGCCGCCCTGACGAGGTGGCTGGCATCTCACCCGACCGACTACCACACGAAGCTGCGCGGTCCGCGAAGCGGGCATATTCGACAACCGGGCACGTTCAAGGCGACGACAACGCTGAGCTGTAGTCAGCGTCGCAGTCGGTGAAAACCTCGGCCAGCTTCTTCAACGCGCCCGCAGCGCCCTCCTGAGCATCGGCAAGGGTGCAACCTCCACCGGATCCCCCGACGCTCACCTCGAGCCGGTTGCCCTCACGGTGAACACCGACATTGACGCAACTCCAGTAGTTCGGGTACGGACGCGCAAGCAGCTCATCACAGGCCAGGAACGGCCAGGTCGCGGTATCCAGGACCGGGGCGTCGGCGGGCTCAAGCGCCACTGTCACGTCACCACCGCCGAAGTTCCCACATCCGCCGTGACCGCTCGCCGTGCTCATGAGGTGGATGGTCGCACAACCCACGGACATTTCGAAGACGTCCCCCGTCAGATTGACGCAGGCGGTCGCAGGCAGCAGCGATGGCTTGATCAGGGAGGTCAGCTGCCAGGCAGGAATCTCCGCGGACGGGATGACCTGCCAGCACGCGTACAAGGCGGTCGCCCATGCGTCCAACTGAGCATGGCTGCACGGGATATTGTCCGGAATATCGGTCAGCACCCACGCGCCCGTCTTGTCGTAGCACGAGTAGGTCGGTTCGGAGGGGCCGTTGACACACGCGCTCTTCTCGCCACACGCGACGATGCCGAGCGCCTGGCAGGCCGTGCTCTCGCCCGGCAGCATGACGCCTTGCTGGAGTGGGCTCGACCGGGGCGCCGCATCGAGCGTGCACAGGGAAGTCGCGTCGCCAGCGGCCCCACCGCTCTCGCTGTCGGCGTCGGCAGGGTTCGCCCCCGGACCGCCATCGGTGTCCGTCGACGCCGCAGACCAACCCGACTGGACGGGGACCTTCTCGCTGCAGGCGGCGAAACCGGCGAGTGCAGCGGCAGCGACCATGTACGCCCAGCGGTGTGCCTCGCCTGCAGCCCGGGAGTTTCGCGGTGCGCCAGGGCGCGTGCGGATGGCGCGTGGCGGAATGGTGTGCGGCGAGGCTGTCGAAGGAGGGGCGGGGGCGAGAATCATCGATGCGGCATCCTCGCGCGACCGCGCCGTGGGATCAGCCGTCGAACGTCACCGCCATGACCCGGCCTCGACCATGGCCGCAGACGGTAGCCGGATTTACCGGTAAAGTCAAAGGATTCAGGCGATCGCGAACAACACGCAAGCCCAGGGCGAGTGCTTCCAAAGGGAAGTTCCCCCGCCCTGGGCTCGCGATGGTGCGGTGCGGATGGTCGTTTCGAACCCACATCTCCTCGGCCCCGTCCAGAAATGGTTGACATGATATCCACATATCAGACCCAGAAGACGTCAAAACCCCATGCTTGACGCCGGCGCGACGTCCACCATAGCCGCCTCGACGGTGGCTGCCCGGTGGATATTGCGCCACATCTCGCCACCGCGGCGCACCCCGGCATGCCAATCCGCGGGGGGGCCAGGGGGGCGCAGAGG
Organism: uncultured Myxococcales bacterium; assembly: GCA_937915965.1. Taxonomy (GTDB): domain Bacteria; phylum Myxococcota_A; class UBA9042; order UBA9042; family UBA9042; genus CALGHC01. The sequence goes on along the minus strand of CALGHC010000610.1, from coordinate 77 downwards.
GCGGCAGATGCGGTGACAATACAGCTGAGGAGCATTGGGGCCTCCAGCGGTACAGCGGATGCGGTGGGAGCGTCGGT
>CALGHC010000609.1 GCA_937915965.1 uncultured Myxococcales bacterium | reverse complement strand
CCGGGTCCTTGCCGAGCAGCTGGATCGATCCAAAGTCGCTGCTTTGCACCACGAACTCGAACATCGTATGCGGCACGTCGGAGTTCGGCGACGGACCGAAGCCGGTCGCGCCCTCGGCGTACTTGAAGTCCTCGCCGTCGCGCAGCACCTCGATGTGGTTGTCGCCGTAGACGCGGATCTGCCACTGGTGCTCGCCATCGGCGGTCGACAGGATGAAGAGGTTGTACATGGTGGCGCAGATCGGCTGGTCGTCGCGCAGCAGCCAGTCGTTGAGGACGTGCAGGCCGCCCACGACCATGCGGATGTACATGCGGGCGTACTGGCCGACCAGCGGTTCGGTTCCAGACCACTCGTGACAGCCCTTCGGATCGTCCCCGGACCAGCCGGTGACCGAGCCGTCGATCGCCATGGGCACGCAGCCAAAGAAGGCGCCGCCGGAAGCGACGTCCTCAACGTCCTCGACGTCCTCAACGTCCTCGACGACCTCCTCAGCGACCTCCGCGGCGACATCTTTGGCGATGTCGACGATGTCTTGGCCGGGCACGTCGATCTGAATGTCGAGGACGGCGCCGGTGGCGTCGACAGCACCAGCGACTGCGGCGTCTTCAGTCGGCGGGGGCACGGTCTGGCACGAGGCTGCCACCGCCACGACCAGGAGGACGGCCAGGGAGGACGCAAGACGGGAGGCCGACAGGGAAGATGACGGCACGAGCGGGGACGGCACAGGCAGGGACGGCACAGGCAGGGACGGCACAGGCGGGGACGGCACAGGCAGGGACGGGCGGCGGATGGCGGACATGAGCGACCTCCACGGCGGCTGGGGGCCGCGTGAGAACCGCCGGGCGAGCGGGCGGATCAGCACCCTCCGGCTGCGGGCTGGTCGGCACGGTTGAGACGCGGGGGACGCGCCCTGGACCGCCAGCCCTGGAAGCAGGGATCACGTTTGACGATGCGCCCGAGCGAGCCCGACAGCAAGCGATTTGTCGCGACGGCAGACCAAGGGCGCACCTGAGAATCAAAGACTGAGAATCAAAGACTGAGAATCAAAGACATCGGAAGCCGTTCCTCAGAAACCTACGACATCCAGTTCCAATCCTTCTGCAAGGCCCACTTGCTCGTGACCTTGCGAGCCCGCGTCCAGAAGTGAAATCCGTCGTCGCCGGTGATGTCGCCGTGGCCAAACTTCGAGTCGTTCCAGCCGCCGAAGGCAAAGGGCTCGCGCGGCACCGGCACGCCAATGTTGACGCCGCACATGCCGGCCTCGAAACGCTCCAGGCAGTACTCGGCGATGTAGCCGGTCGTCGTGTAGATGCACGCCGCGTTGCCGTAGGGGTTGGCGTTCTCGATGGCGAGGCCCTCGTCGACGGTGGCGACGCGTACCACCGTCAGCACTGGCCCGAAGATCTCCTCGCGGGCGCAGGGCATGTCGGCGCTGGCGTGGTCGATGATGGTCGGCCCAACCCAGCTACCAGGGCAGCCGTCGACGCTCGCGCCGCGGCCATCGACGAGGATGGTCGCACCGCGGGCCTCGGCGTCGTCGATGTAGGCCTCGATGCGGGCCTTGGCTGCGGCCGAGATGACCGGGCCCATGTCGCGGCCGAGGACCAGGGCGCGGGTGCGCTCGGCGATCGCGTCGACGACGTGCTGCACGTCGCCGATGGCGACCAGCACCGAGGCCGCCATGCAGCGTTGGCCAGCGGTCCCGTAGGCCGAGGCGATGACGTTGTCGGCGGTGATCCGCAGGTCGGCGTCGGGCACAACGAGCAGGTGATTCTTGGCGCCGCCCAGGCAGAGCATGCGCTTGCCGAGCCTGGCGCCGCGCTCGTAGAGCAGCTTCGCCACCTTGGTCGAGCCGACGAAGCCGACTGCCTTGACGTCCGGGTGGTCGACCAGCGCCTCGACGACGGGCTTGGTGCCGTTGACGATGTTGAAGACGCCGTCCGGCAGGCCCGCCTCCTGCAAAAGGACCGCGAGCTTCTGCATATTGAAGGGCACCTGCTCGGATGGCTTGAGGACGAAGCAGTTCCCGGCGGCCAACGCGTTGGGCAGCATCCACAGCGGCACCATCATCGGGAAGTTGAATGGAGCGATGCCGGCGACGACCCCGAGCGGTTCGTGGCGCACCTGGCAGGTCACGCCGCGGCTGACCTCAAGGATCCCGCCGGCGGCGGCGCCGTTGGCCAGCGAGCATGCGAACTCGAGGCACTCGATGCCTTTCTTCACGCTGGCTTCAGCCTGGGCGAAGACCTTGCCGTGCTCGTGGCTGAGGAGCCAGGCGAGCTCTTCGAGGTCGCGCTCCATGAGCGCCTTGAGGCGGTAGAGGATCTGCGCGCGCTCCTTGATCGGCGTCGCCTTCCAGCCCGGGAAGGCGGCCTTGGCCGCAGCGACGGCGCGGTCAACGTCGGCGGCGTTGCCCAACTGAACGTCGCCCATCGACTCGCCGTAACGCGGGTTTGCGACCGCCAGCGCCTCGCCTGAGGAAGCGTCGACAAAGGCGCCGCCGATGAAGTGGCGGGCGGTGATGTACGATACGAAGCCCGAGTCACGGGCGGGGAACGATAGCGCAGAGGACATGATTTCACTCCGTGGGCACCTGAGTGCCGAGCGCCCGGGTGGGCAGAGACGTTGGTTGAACTTGAAGCGGACGCGGCAGGGCAGGTGGTTCCCTAGCTGTCACTGGCCGCCACCGGGCCAAGGCTGCCGCCACCGGCGAGGCGCATACCGAGAAGATAGACCGCGGCGGCGATGCCGAAGCCGACGAACCACGCGTAGGTGTAGATGCTGTCCCAGATGCCAAGGTCGTGGTCGATGGCGCCGGCGGCGTGCAGGAAGCCCGGCAGGTTGGGCAGCACTGCGACGACGAAGGCGACGATGGCGACCGGGTTGAAGCCGCCCATGTAGCGGTAGCGACCCCTGTGACGGTAGAGATCCTCGATGTCGAGCTCGGTCTTACGAAGCAAGAAGTAGTCGGCGATCAGGATGCCACCGATCGGTCCGAGCAGAGCCGAGTAGCCAATCAGCCAGGTGAAGATGTAGCCCCCCGTCGACTCCATGAGCTTCCAGGGCATCATCAGGATGCCGATGACGGCGGTGATCATGCCACCCATGCGGAAGGTGATCTTCTGCGGCGCGAGGTTGATGAAGACGTTGGCGGGTGACACGACGTTGGCCGCGATGTTGGTCGACAAGGTCGCGATCGACAGCACGAAGAGCGAGATGATGACCGACATGCCGCCGCCCATCTTGCCGAGCAGCACGGTCGGATCCCAGATGGACTCGCCGTAGATGACGACCGTGGCGCTGGTGACCGCGACGCCGATGAAGGCGAAGAGCGTCATCGTCGTGGGCAGGCCGATGGCCTGACCCAGCACCTGATCGCGCTGCGATTTGGCGTAGCGGGTAAAGTCGGGGATGTTCAGCGACAGCGTCGCCCAGAAGCCGACCATCGCCGTGAGGCCCGGGAAGAAGACATCCCAGAACTGGCCGTCCTTGGGGCCGCCGGCGATGAACTGCGAGGGGGTCGACAGCATTGGCCCGAAGCCGCCGGCCTTGACGTAGGCCCAGCCGAGCAGCACCAGCCCCATGACGATGAGGAACGGCGCGGCGTACTGCTCGAAGATGCGGATCGACTCGACGCCCTTCCAGATGATGACGAGCTGCAGCGCCCAGAAGGTCAGGAAGCACGCGAGCTGAGCGATGTTGATGCCGAGCACCGGTAGGGCGGCGCCGCTGAGGTCGAGCCCCATCGCGTTGAGGAGCTGATAGATCGCCGCGCCGCCGACCCAGGTCTGGATGCCAAACCAGCCGCACGCGACCAGCGCGCGCAGCACCGAAGGGATGTGCGCGCCCTGGATGCCGAAGCTCGCCCGAACCAGCACCGGAAAGGGGATGCCGTACTTCGTGCCCGGGTGACCGTTGAGGATCATTGGTGCGAGCACGATGACATTGCCAAGCAGCACGGTGAGCACCGCCTGGCTCCAGTCCATGCCCTGGTCGATGAGCCCCGCCGCGAGCATGTACGTCGGGACGCACACCACCATGCCAACCCAGAGGCTCGCCATCGAGAGCACGGACCAGCGCCGTTCGTCGTCGCGGACCGGCCGGATGTCCTCGTTGATCAAATTGGCGTCGACGTTCTGCATCGCCTTGCTCCTATCCGCTGCCGAAACGCAGCGCGGGCCGCGACCCTGGATCCAGGTGCCAGCGGCCCGCGCTTCAACTCTGAGGCCCGAACTCTGAGGCCCGAACTCTGAGGCCCGAACTCTGAGGCCC
>CALGHC010000608.1 GCA_937915965.1 uncultured Myxococcales bacterium | reverse complement strand
CACGAGGGTCGTCGTGCGGCCGGCGGCGAGCCGAACGGTGCGGCGCAACGGCTGGTGATCACTGCCTGGAAGGTACACCTCGGTCGAGCCTGCTGCGAGACCTTCAAACGCAAAGCGACCCTCTGCATCCGACACCGTGTCTGTGGCGGCGGCAGGCAGCACGATCAGCTCGCCGGAGACGGCGAGGCCGGTGCCTCGCTCGATCAGGCGCCCGGCGAGGCGGGCGGTGCCACGCGGTCGACTACTGGAGGCCAGATCGCCGGCGCTGGCTCGCGCAGCGTTCGTCGGCGTGGCGACGGCGGGAGGCGCCACCTGCGGGGGATCGGGGGTGTTCCGTGGCGCGACGAACCGATAGCGGAATCGCAGCCGGACGGGTACCGGCCGGCCGGCCAGACGCGCGGGCTCGAAGGTCAGCCGACGACCAGCTTCGAGCGCAGCCGCGTCGAACGCTGACCCGGCCGAGTCAATGACCGACGCCGCGACGACCACGCCGACCGCGTCGAGCGACAGCTCGAGGACCACGGTGCCGTCGAGACCGCGGCCGCGCAGGTCATCCGGGTAGGCGGCCGCGACGAAACGCAGCAGCCGGGGCGGCACCAGCGCAGTGGTCGAGTCGGTGCGCGGGCCGGCCTTCGGCGCGCCGCCGCTCCGCCCCAAACCGTCCTTTTCGACCAAACCGTCCTTTCCGACCAAACCGTCCTTTTCTCCGGCTTCAGTCGGTTGATCGCCGCTGACGGGTCGGGAAGTGACAGTGAGCGCGGTCATGGCAGCCAAGATACATACTCGAAATGACAATGATGGCATGCTACCCCCCGCTCCCTTCTTGCTAGCCCGCGCCACCGGTGAAGCGCTGCGCGCCGACGTTCCCTTCCAGCCAAGCTCAGCCCCGGCCCCGCCGAGCTCGGCCTTGGGCCCTTTTTTGACTCAGCCCTGGGCTTTCTAAGCTCAGCCCTGGGCTTTCTGAGCTCAGCCTTGGGCCCCCCAAGCTCAGCCAGTCCCCAATGTAGGCGGTTCGGTCGTCTTTGGCAAGAAAAAAACGGCCGGCGGACGAATTTTTCTTGACAGACCGTCCAATCCGTCTATTCTTGTTCCTGCAGCCGGCGGGAGATCGTCGGCGGGTGACCCCAGGCCGAGGCGCCACCCAGTCGCGGCCACGCACAGCCACAAGGAGCAAGTCATGATTGTCGAACGTATCTCCGAGATCCTCGACCGGGCGGGCGCCGCCTGGATCCTCTACCTGCTCATCGGACTGTCGGTCCTGTCCGTCGCGATCGTCATTGAGCGGCTGATCTTCCTGGCGCGCAACCGCGTGCCGGTCGCTCGCTTGCGTGGCCCGCTGTTGGCGGCGCTCGACCGAGGCCGCGACGAGGCCGCCGCCCTCCTCGGCCAGTTCTCGGGCATGGAGGCCCAGGTGGCGCTCGCCGGCGTGCGCGAGATCGACCGAGGCGCTGACGCGGTAGAGGAGGTGATGGCCGCCGCCGAGGCCGCAGAACAAGGACGCTACAAGCGCTTCCTCGGCGCGCTGGGTTCGATCGGCTCGAACGCCCCGTTCGTCGGGCTGCTCGGCACGGTCATCGGCATCATGGGCGCGTTCGGCGATCTGCGCGCGCGCGTCGCCGGCAGCGCCGCCGACGGTGCCCAGGCCGCCATCATGGGCAGCATCGCGGAGGCGCTCGTCGCGACCGCGATCGGGCTGGTCGTCGCGATCCCGGCAGTGGTCGCCTACAACCAACTGCGCGGCCGCCTCGACCAGGCTCAGAACGACACGCGCGTCCTCTCTGGCTTGCTGTTGGCGTTCGCCCGACAGCGACCCGCGGCGGCGCGACCGCACCTTGACCACGACGCCACCATCCCAGGCGACAGCCAACGCCGAGCGGCCTAGCGATCAGCGCAACCTCCCGACCACGGCTCGGCGACCGCCGAGCGACCACGCACAGGAGAAGACCCATGGCCGCCACACGCAGACAAGCCGACGCCCTGGTGACCGACATCAACGTCACGCCGCTCGTCGACATCATGCTGGTCTTGCTGATCATCTTCATGCTGACCAGCACGACGATCCAGGCGATGGACCAGCCGCGCACGATCGACGTCGACCTTCCCGCCGCCGCCTCCGCGCAAGTTCAGCCAACGCGATCGCTGCACGTCGTCCTCGACGGCAAGGGCCAGCTTTACCTCGATGGCGCTGCGCTCGACCGACCCGCCCTGATCGCGGCGATCCGCGCCCGGCGCGTCGCCGAACCGTCCGTGACCGCGCTGGTCAGCGCCGACCGCGCGGCTTCGCACGGCACGGTGATCGGCCTGATCGACAGCGTACGGTCGCTGGGCATCAGCGACGTCGCCATCAACACGAAGGCGCAGGACATCGACTAGACGACGCGATCGGCCGGCGCCGGTGGCGGCGCCGGGCCCCACGTTGGCCGCGCGACCGCACCAACCCAGGAGGCGACAATGAACCGGGATTTTGCAATCGGTGTGGGCGTCGCCGCGCTCCTCCACGGTGCGATGGCGTGGTGGGCCGGCGCTCTGGACGCCAGCGTCCAGAGCGCCCCTGCCGCCTCGGCGACGCGCACCGTCTCGTTCGACGTCGTACTGCCCAAGCCCGAGGAGGCCATCGCAGCGCGCGAGCCGGCGCCAAAGCCGGTCCCATCGCCGCAGCCAGCACCGCCAGCACCGCCGCCCACGCCCGAATCGGCGATCAGACCGCGCACCGTCGCAGCGGCCAAGAAGCGACCCAAGCCCCGCCGTGCGCGGCCGTCCACCCCCGCAGAGAGACCGCAGAACACCGCCGACAGCGCGCCGACGGAAGCGCCGCCGCTCATCATCAGCCAGGTCTACGAGGGCAACGGCGGTGTCGTTGTCGACGCCGGCGACGTCGACGTGTTCGGTGACCCGGGAATCGCGGTCACCGACGCCAACCGCGGCAGCACGAACGCAGGTGGCCGCGGCGCCGGCGAAGGTGAAGCCGGCAGCGCGGCGGCGGCCAGGAAGCCGGCGGGTCCGGCTCTAGCCACCGTGATCGAGCGCGCCGTGCCACGTGACGCCTGCTCGGTCGACTGGCCGGCCGAGGTGACAGCCGAGCGACGCGTGGTCGAGGTGCGGCTGCTGTTGACCGTGGGCAGCAACGGCCGCGTGA
>CALGHC010000607.1 GCA_937915965.1 uncultured Myxococcales bacterium | reverse complement strand
GCCGTGGACGTGCGCAGGCCGTCGAGCAGCCACTCGATCTGCTCGTTGCCGAGCATGCTGTGCTGCGCCGGTTCCTCAAAGACGACCTGCTTCTCGCCGTCCTTCTCGATGGTCTTGAGCGCCTTGTCTATCGGGTCGCGCTGCGAGCGCATGTCGGTGAGCCAGAAGTCGACGTGACCCGCCGAGAAACGTTGCCAGACGCCCAGCCGAGAGACGGGCAGCGGGTAGCAGGGCAGATAGCGCTCGAAGGTGTCTACGCGGACGCTCTGGTCGCCCTTGACCATCCGGTTTGCGTTGTTTTGGGCGAAGTCGTGGTCGTCCCAGACGTGCGCGAGGGGTACCTTGGCGAGCACCTTGCGCATGGCGAAGTCGGGATTCAGGCGCCGCAGCCAGCTTGCCTCGAGCTTCTCAGGGAATGCCGTGTAGTTGTTGCCGTCGGCGTCCAGCCCGCCGCCAAATCCTCCGCCGCCTGCGTCCTTCATGTAGTAGTAGTCGGGGTAGGTCCAGTCGCCGATCTGCGCGAAGAACAGCGGCCGTTCGGCCTGCGCGGCCATCGCCTCGAAGGTCGCGCCGTCCGATGCGCTCCCGGGCTTGCCGTCGGTTCCGGTCTGCCTCTGGCACGAGCCGAAGGTGAAGTGGAACGCCGCCGGTGCGCCGATCGCCGGGAAGGTGTGGCTCTCGATGGCCGCGCCAGCGACGGCGACGCCGTCGACTAGAGGCGTGATCGCGTAGATGGTGGCGGGCTGCAGACCGTCGACGGTCCCCTTGATTGTGAAACCAGTCGCCTCGTTTGCCTGCGCACAGCCGCTGAGGGTGGCCTCACCGCTGCCGTCCGCGCGTCGCGCTTCGAACTGGACCAGAGCGGCCCCATCGAGACGCGCGGCGATCGTGATCGAGGTGTCGGTCACTGCGCCGGTGAGCGGGCCGTGGGTGACGGCCGCGCCGCCGCCTACTGGCTCGCACGAGACGACCTCGGTCGCATCGTCGGACGCACCGTCGGACGCACCGTCGGGCGCACCGCCGCTGTCGCTGCCCGCGTCGCCGCCTTGGTCGCCAGCGTCGCCGCCGCCGTCGCTGCACGCGGCTTGCACCATGACGGGCGCGACCAGGACCGCGCTGGCGAAGGACCTGAGCAGGTCCCGCCTGGTCAGCCCCTTGGCCTCGTTCGAGAGCCGTTCGACCGATTCCGAGTCACGTTCCGCCGCCATCTTCGCCTCCGCTGCGCCCCCCGACCGCGGGGCCGAGACTACGAGAACGAGGCGAGGTTGTCACAGCGCGGGAGGGCCAGTCGCCGGCTCGGGTGTCGTCCCAGTTTGTGGGTCATCCCAGTTTGTGGGTCATCCCAACTTGCGGGTCGTGCCGGCCTGCGGGTCGTGCCAGCCTGCGGGTCATCCTCGCTCGGGTGTCAGCCCTGCTCGGGGGTCACCACGGCGACTCGGAGCTTTTGGCGGCGCGGTCGGCGCGAGCGCGGTCGGCGCGGGTCTTGCGGACATCGGCGGGCCGCGCCTCCAAGGCACCAGCGGTGCAAGTCCGGCCGCGCCGCTTGCCGGCGAGGTCGCGCATCCCTGCTTCGCGCGTGCAACGGCCCAGCTCAATCGCCGCCGAGCCCGCCTCTGGGCGGTAGCGCTCGGCGTCGATGAGGTTGAAGCCGGGCATCGCGCGCGAGCTGTCGAGATCGAGCGCGACGAAGCCGATGCCGCCGTGCACCACCGAGCGGAACACCGCCACGTCGGTGGCGTCGCCGCGGTTGACGTGGATCGCATCGGGCTTGCCTTGCACGACGCTGCTTTCGACGATCAGGGTCGGCTTCGGACCGGCACCACGCGGCTGCATGAAGACGCCGTGGCCGCCGTTGTAGGCGATGGTCGACTGAATCAGCTCAAGCCGGGTGCCGCCGCTGAGCCGGATCGGCGCGTCCTGGGTCACCTTGGGGGCGTTGTCGGCGATGAGGCTGTTGGTCACAACCGCCCGCGCGCTACCGACCAGCGCCAGGCCAGTCGCGCCCGGGGCGCGGTTGACGATCACGCGCGTGCGCTCGAGTCGCAGCTCGCCGGCCTGCGCGAAGATGGCGCCGCCCTCCAGCTTCGCCTCGTTGCCCGTGAGGGTACAGCCGAACAGGTTGATCTTGGCGTCGGCGAGCAGCGCGATCGCACCTCCCCGGTCGCCGCGTCCTCCCGACAAGGTGATGCCGTCGAAGGTCACCTCGATGCCGGCGGTCGTCACGGTCAGCACCCGGCCCATCTCGCCAGCGTCGAAGATCGCCGGTCCATGGCCGATCCGGCGGACGGTGGCCGAACGGCTGGCGATCAGCCTGGCGCCTTTGTAGGTTCCGGGCCGCACACACACGACCGGTGTGCGCTTCCCCGGTCGATCCATCGCGCGCTGAATCGCCGCGGTGTTGCCGTTCGCCCTCAGCGTCACGGTGCAAGATGCAGCGTGGGCGACGTCCGGCAGGAATGCGACGACAGCCATGAAGGCGGCCGCAAAGCCGCCCCCATGAAGCGCAGCGCGGCGCAGATGGTTCTGGTTGGGGGCACGGTCAAGGGGCACAGTCATCGGCACCAAGGCAGAGTTGGGGGAACGGCTGGTCGGCGGGGTCGCCTCGCAGCGATCACAACGGCCGAACAGGGTGGCCTATTTCGTCGCAGCCGTCACAAAGCGACCCAAGCGGGCGTCGCCGGCGGCAGCGACCCGCTGACGCCGGGTCTGAGCGCTCTCTCAGTTCGCCGCCATGGCGGCCGCGATGGCGGTCTCGATGTCCTGATCGCTGATCGCTTCGCCGGGCGCGCTCGGTAGCGTCGCGACGATCGTGCCGTCGGCTCGGGCGAAGACCATGAAGGGCGTCGCCCCCGTGCCGTTGAGGGTCGTGTCCGACGAGGTCAGGCCCTTGGCCTTGTCGTAGATCATCACGACATCCTCGTGCAGATCGTAAAACGTCTGTATTTCCAGGCACTCCTCTGCGGTCGGCGACGGGCCAGAGGCCTGCGGCGGGTCGCCGACAATGACCTTCTCGGTTCCAGCCATCACCAGGAAGGCCGCGCGCAGGCCTTGGCCCTTGTACTTCTCGTAGATCGCCCGGTGGGCGAGCAGGAAGGTCGGCCCCTTGGGTTGGGCGGCGCTGACGACCCAGTGGTGGTAGCCAGTCAACCAGATCGCCGATGCGCCGCACAGCTCGCCGAGGTCGTAGTCGCTGGAGGTCGCGCAGCTCTGCGGCTTCGGGTCGCGTTTGAGGATCTTGCCGGCGATGACGCCGGGCTCGCCGGCGGTGGCGCACTGGCTTTGGCCGGTCGGCTTGCCGCACTGTACATCGGTGCGGCCCGTGCTGGTGGCGTCGCCGCTGAACGTAAGAGCTGCCAGATCAAAGGAGAAGAGCCGCCCCCCTTGCTTGAGCTGCACGGTGCCCTGCGGCGCGAGCACCAGGCCATCGAGCTTCGCCTTTTCCAGATGGCCCTGGCCAGCGGGGACGGGCGCGACAGCGAGGCTGGCATCACTCTTCATGAGCTCGTAGATGACCTCGCCGCTGCCCTTCTCGGCCGGCCAGCCGGGGCAGGCCTTTGTCGCGATGACCGCGCCGTCGGAGTCCTTGACCCCGACGACCGCGTGGAAGCGCGCGTCGGCGAGATTCAGCTTGCCGACGCCTGCGGGCAGGAAGGTCAACTCCAGCTGGCACGTGTCGCCCTCAAGGGCGACGGAGATGTCGATCGACGTGACGCACGCCGGTGCGTCTGCGCCGCTACCGAGCTTGTGCACGATCGTCAGCGCAGCGGTTCGATTCGAGTAGTCGATCTGGACCGCCGACCCGTCGACCGTCGTTGTCAGCGCGCCCTGAGCGATCATTTTCGGCGCCGCGGGCGTGGCGTCGCCTTCGCTGTCGTCGGTGCCGCAAGCGGCGAGGCTCACCAACACGGCGGCAGATAGCGCGACGAGCCGCCAGCTGCCACTGCGCCGCCCGGTGCGTGCGGATGCAACCATCTGCGTCCTCCTGGCCGATTCGACGGCCGATAAAGTTCGAGACCACAGTTGTATCGCATCAGTGAGGGCCTTGCACGTCGATGCGGTGGCTGCGGCGAGGCGCATGGATTTGCGCCCACCTGGGGGGCTGATAAGCTGCCCCGCGCGACCCGCGGATGCCTGCGGGGCGGCCCATCGGCGCGTGCGAGGCGCCAGTGATGACCTCTTCGACTCCCAGCGGCAGCGCGCAAGCCGTCCGACGTCCCACACTCGCCGCCGGCGCGAGGACGCCGAGCCGTTCGCCGGTGGGGCCAGACCTGACGCTGCCAACCGCTGGGTCGACGACGCTGCGGGGTCTGCTCGGCCGCACCTGCAAGCGCGCCGCGCGGCGCTTTGCCGAGCTGCCGCTGCGACCGATGGCGCCGCCAACGCGCGCCACCTGGGTCGCGACCGTTCAAGCTCTGCGGGACGCTTCGGGGCGAGACGCGAGCCTGCCGGCGCGGATCTTCCGGATGCCGACGCGATCCGTTCTCGTCGAGGCGGCCTACAAGG
>CALGHC010000606.1 GCA_937915965.1 uncultured Myxococcales bacterium | reverse complement strand
GTGGTCTTTCGCTAGCTCGATGGACTTGAACCGGGTTCGTGCCCGCCAGGCCTGCGGGCGGGCGAGCCGGCCACGAAGCGAGGGCGCAGCGCGTTCAGGCCTGCAGATTCGCCCGGCTACGGCTCGTGAACCAGCACGATGTAGCCGTTGCCGCCATTCTCGCCGTCATGCACTGACTCGACCCGCCAGCGCTGGTCGCGGATCGTCAGCGCCGAGCCGGGCCCGACGCGGGTCTCGCCGTGATCGCCGCGATCCTCGTCGTACAGCCCGACCTTGGCGCTCATGCCCTCGTGGGCGCTGCGGTCGGCGCTCACGTAGCTGCCCGTCATGATGTTGGCGACCGTGACCATCCAACCGTCGATGTCACCGACGGTGGTCTCTTCGATGCGTTCGCGTCGCCGGCTTTGTTGGTCCATGGCTACGGGCTCCCTGGCCACCGTCGAGGCGGCCGGCGCTTCGTCTCTGACCGCCGCCGCAGGGGCACCTGCCTGCCGCGGTCCGCTGCATCCGCCCGAGCACGCGCAACCAGCGAGGACGGTCGCGGCGCTGATCAGAGCGCCAATCCAGATTCGCGTCGCCCGTCGCGGGCGCGCCTGCTGTCGTACCATCGCCGTCACGCGCCGATCTTCACGCCTGTGTAGAGGCGCCGCACAAGCTCGACGTCGAGCCCGTTGAGATGGCGAACGCCCCACGGGTTGCGAAGCGAGATCGTCTTCGCCTTGGCATCGACCGCCTCCAGCGAGTAGGCGTGGTTCAACACGACGCCGGCTTTGTCGGCTTCCTTCTGCAGCTCATCGGGAGCGGAGTGGCCAATCGCTCCGAAGGTAACCGGCTTGCTGGCGGCGACCGAGGCAGTCAGGAGGCGCAACAGCTCTTCGGACGGAGTCGACGCGAGCGAGCGGTAGCCCGATGTCTTGCCGGTCATCATCGCGAAGACGTCGCCGTCCTTGGTCTTGTTGCCCCGGATCTCCTCGTATGAGCCGCTGTACTTGGCGAACGCCTTCTCGATCAACATCGGCCACAGCTCGCCCTTGCCGCTCTCGTCGACGTCGCCGATCTTGGCATAGGCGATGGACGTGCCGCCGCCCTTCTTGGGGAACTTGCTGTCGACGACGATGTCCGTCTTCTTTCGCATCCACGGCTTCGCCGGGTCCTTGAGGTGCAGCGTCACCGTGTAGGTGCCGTTGCCGTTGTCCTTGATCAGCTTCTCGATGACGCCCGGGTTGGCCTTTGCTTGTGCGGCGAGCTGCGCGACAAAGTAGCAGTCGCCAAGCGACCCCTGCTTGACGTCATCGGGCGCGATCGCGTGGTCGTCATTCTCTCCCTTGACCGCCACGGTGCCATCGACCTCGCCCCAGTGGGCGTCGGTGACGTACTCGTTGTTCGGGTCAGGGTTGTGGTTGGGGTCGAGCATCGGATCGAGGGGCGCGGGCGCAGGCGCTGGTTCCACCGGCGCGGGCGCCGGCTCGACGGGGGCCGGCTCGGGCTCGACCGGGGTCGGTGTGACCACTGGCGCCGGCGTGACCGTGGGGGTGCGCTGTCCACCATTGCGGTTGTTGGTCTTCTTCTTCTTCTTTCTCTTCTTCTTCTTCTTGCGCCTGGGCTCGTTCTCCGGGCCAACCGGCAATGGCTGCAGCGTCACACCACCGACGCGCAGCGCGTCTCGCTGGGTGTCGTAGCCGTCCTCGCCCATCTCGGCGCTTGTCGGGCTGACGGCGGCGCGTTGGGCGTCGTAGCCGCTGGCTGGCAGCTTCGCCTTGCTAGCGTCTTTGCCCGGCGCTGGCGTCGGCTTTGCGGTCGGTACCGGCTTCGCTGCTGCCTTCTTGTTGTCGATCTTCTGCATGGTTGAGGCCTCATCGGGCCGGGGGCGTGCTCGCCGCCCGTCGCGTCTTGGAGACTAGATCCCAGGCGTGGCCAACGACAAGCAAACGCCCGCGCACAAGGCCACCGCTGGGGTCTGCCAGGACCGCCGGGCCGCCGCGTCTGCGTTCCTACGGGCACTCGCCGAAGAGGTCCTCAAGCAAGTGTCGCCGGGCGATGATGTAGCTGACCAGTTCGCCTACGAGCCCGCCCATGTCGCTGGCCGGATAGAGGATCTTCGGGTCGCTCGCGAGCTCGACGGCCAGCGGCTTCTTGTAGCGTTCGAGCCACGGCAGCATCCAGGAGTTCTGGAAGGGCCCGCACTGCAGGGCGCGCATCTTCGCGTCGAGCTGGGCCCGCAGCTCCGGCACGGTCCAGGCCCGCCCATAGAACGCGTCCGCCCGGTAGTCACACCAGTGATTGGGCTCGCCCCATGGGTGATCGAGCTCGTAGAAAGCCGAGAAGGTACCGTCGGCGCCGCCTCGAATGATGTGGAGCTTGGCGGTCTTCGTGTCCTCATACAGCTCGAAATTCGTCCCCGCGGCCAGCACGCCGTCGTAGTCCGACGTCAGCGCCTCCAGCGCGTAGACGGCAAAGACGTTGTCGAGGTCTGCCAGCGCACCCACCTGGGCGGCCAACTCGGCGTCGGGCGCTTGGGCGATCGCGGTCACGAGGGCTTCGAGCAGGCTGAAATCGAGCGGCTCGCCGTCGATCGGGGTCTGCTGGGCCGCATAGTATTTGGCTATTGTCGCGCAGCCTTTGGGTGGACAGTTCAGCCCCACGCAGCCGTTCTCGGAGTCGTAGTTGCGGCCGTCCGTGTTGTTGAATACCCGCTTGAACATGCGCTTGTCGGCGTGTTCGAGCAGCAGATACAGCCCGTATGGCTCGGCGTTGATGGTCACCTGGGCGAAGCCGAAACGCGGCGCCGCCGGGGTGAGGGTGCGCAGCATGTCGTAGAAGAGCGGCTCGCGCAGGAAGCTCGGGTCGCCTCCTGACGCCTTCAAGCGCAAGTTGCGCAGCTTCTCCGGCCCATCCTTGCCGGCATCAAACGCGTTGAACTTGATGCGGACATTTGGTTTCGTCGGGTTGCCTTGTTGGGAGCCGTCGCCGAAGTTCTTGATGCCGACATGGGCATAGAGCGCGCCGTCGATGACGACCTCGGCCTCGTGGTAGATGCGGTCGACCGCTGGGTCCTTGGCGTTGGCGAGCATCGCCTGCCAGCTCCCGGTCGTTGTCGTGATCGCGATCTCGTGCACGCCCTCGGGGTCGAACACCTCAAGCGCCGCGCGCAGCCCGCCGGCCTTGCCGCCGGCGTCG
>CALGHC010000605.1 GCA_937915965.1 uncultured Myxococcales bacterium | reverse complement strand
TGGGGGTGCAATGCGCCGGCTGATGTGGGTGCTGGGCGGTGCCGGGCTCGTGGTCTTCGCTCTCGGTGGCCTGCACCTGTACCAACACGGTCGTTCCGCGCAACGGGTCGCCGTGCGCCGGGTCGCGGCGTTCGCGTTGGAGCGACTCGGCGACGACGGCCAGCTGATCGGACTGGGGCCAAGCGGCTTGGCGGTCGCCTACCAACTCGATCCTGTGGGCCATGGCGGCCGCATGCAGTTCGCATCGCTCGACCCGCTGGCGGCCCGCAGTGTCCTCGACGCCACAGTCGCCGCCGGGCCACGCCTGATCGCGCTGGCGGGCAGCCGGCTGCTGCTCGACGGACAAGACGCCGACGAGAACGCAGCGCCGGCCAGCGGCATGCTGTCCGGCCTCGGGGCTGTCCTTGAACTCTCCGGCTATGCCGAGGTCGAAGACGGCCACCGCTACCTCGCGAACCTCTCCATCAACGTGTGGGAGCGCGAGCCGACCGAGACCGACAGCCGCCAGATACGCCCGCAGATCGCGCCCGGTGTCGCGCCCGGTGTCGCGCCCGGTGTCGCGCCCGGTGTCGCGCCGCACTGAACGACGCAGGACGCAGGACGCGGCCTCAAGGACAACGTGGACTGGCAATACGCCGCCGATCAGCTGAGCGACCACCTCGATGTCTTCGAGGAGCGGCCCGGCCAGCACGAGATGATGACGGCCGTGGCGGCTGCGCTGCGCAGCCGGACCGATCTCGTCGTCGAGGCGGGTACGGGCACCGGCAAGACGCTAGCATACCTCATCCCGCTGCTCGCGGCCGGCCGCCGAGCGCTGGTCTCCACGGCGACGAGAGCGCTGCAACGCCAGATCGTCGAGCGGGATCTCGCCATCGCCATGCGGGCGACGGGCACCGAGCCGCGTGTGGCCGTGCTCAAAGGGCGACGCAACTACTTGTGTCGGGAGCGATTGGGTCGAACGGTGCTGGGCTACCGCGGCCGCGGCCAGCCGCTGACGGCCACGCTGATCGTCCTGGAAGAGGCGGCGCGCCGAACGGTCGACGGCGACGTGGCGGACATCACGGGTATCGGCGAAGACGACCCGATCTGGCCCGATGTGACCAGCACCGCCGACAACTGCCTGGGCAGCGACTGTCCGCAGTGGAGCGACTGCTTCGTCGTGCGTGCGAGGCGACGCGCGCTGGCGGCCGACCTGATCATCGCCAACCACCACCTCCTTCTCGCCGACTTTGCCGTCCGCGATCGCTTCGACGGGGCGCTGCTGCTGCCCGATGTGGAAGCGATCGTCATCGACGAGGCACACCAGCTCGAGGACGTCGTCGCAGGCTTCTTCGGCTTGACCCTCTCCGACCGCCGCATTGTGGCCCTCGCCCACGACGTGCAAGCCCTCGCCGGGGCCAGCGGCGACCGGGACCGCGACGGCGCCCTGCGGCAGTACGCTGAGGAAGTGCTGTTCGCTGGTGACGCCCTGTTCGGGCGGCTGCGCGCGCGCGGCGAGGGCGCGCTGGTCGATCGAAGGT
This sequence comes from uncultured Myxococcales bacterium, assembly GCA_937915965.1. Classification (GTDB taxonomy): domain Bacteria; phylum Myxococcota_A; class UBA9042; order UBA9042; family UBA9042; genus CALGHC01. The sequence continues at coordinate 5,953 of CALGHC010000605.1, read as the reverse complement.
TGCAAGCCGAATGCCGCGATGACGTCGACCTCCTCGACGCGACGCTCGCGGCGCTCGCCCGGACGTTGCGGACGTGGATGCCACCTGACGACGCCGCCTGGCCGGCGATGATCGACGCGACGGCGACCCTGCGAGCCGATCTGCAACGCCTCCTGCGCACTGACCCGTTCGACCTGCCGCCGGGTGACGACGAAGTGGCCGATGAAGCACCGATCGATGAGTTCGAGTTGGGCCAAGACGACGACGCCCCGCTGACAAACCAGGTGCCAATGGTCCGGTGGATCGAGGTCCATCGCCGCCATACAGCGGTGCAGGCCCGCCCGATCGAGGTCGCGCCGATTCTGCGCAGAACCCTCCTGGCGACCTCTGCCGTGCGCATCTTCACGTCGGCCACCCTGCAGGTGGGCGGCCGCTTCGACCACTTTGCCGATCGCCTGGGGATGAAGCAGCCGACCGTGCTGACGGTGCCCAGCCCATTCGATTTTGCCACCCAGGCGATGCTCTATCTGCCGAGCGACCTGCCGGAGCCGGGCGCGCCCAAACGCGATCAGGGAGTCGCCGAGGTGATGCGGTCGCTCGCCATGGTCGCGGGCGGTGGCGCCTTCCTGCTGTTCACCAGTCACCGCGCGATGCAGGACGCCTGGCGGCGATTCGGCGGCAAGCTGCCCATGCGAACTCTGTTGCAGGGCGAAGAGCCTCGCGAGCGACTGCTGGAGCGGTTCCGAACGGATCAACCCGCGGTCTTATTCGCCACCATCGGCTTCTGGCAGGGCGTCGACATGCCCGGCGACGACCTACGACTCGTGGTGCTCGACAAGGTCCCGTTTCCGCCCCCGGACGATCCGCTCTTCCGAGCGCGCGCCGAGCGCCTCGAGGCGAGCGGCCAGTCGTCGTTTGCCCGGCTGAGCATTCCGATCGCGACGACCTTGCTTCGCCAGGGATTCGGCCGCCTCATCCGTGGCCAGGGCGATCGGGGCGTTGTCGCCATCCTCGACCCCAGGCTGCTTCGGCGCCCATACGGCAAGAGGATGCTGGCAGCGTTGCCGCCCGTGCCACGCACCAGCGAGATGGCACAGGTCGCGGCCTTCTTCGCAGAAGTGGATGCCAGCCACCGCGAGTGACCGCCTGTTGCGCCCTCATCGGCTCAAGCGCGCTCGTCGCGCGGCAACCACAGCTCGAAGCACGCGCCATGGCCGTGTCGCGGCTGGCCAAGATCGACGCGGCCACCGTGGGCGACGAAGATCTCGCGAACCAGCGCCAGGCCGACCCCCGTTCCACGCTCCTTGGTCGTGAAGAACGGTTCGAATATGCGCGCCACGGCCGCGGCGTCGACCCCCGGACCGCTGTCTTCGACGACGATCAACACGCCAGCCCCGACCTGCCCCACCGGATCTTTTTGCGCCGAGGCAGCTATCCACAGGTGTCCGCCCGCCGGTAGCGCCTCCCACGCGTTGCGCACCAGATTCCACAGCGCCTGTCGAATCAGGCGTGCGTCGGCCTCGCATCGACAGCCCTCACCCGCGTCGACGTGCACCTGTACGGCGCGGCGCTCAAGCTCGCCGCGGGCGAAATCGAGCAGATGACCGATCAACTCGACGATGTCGACCGATGCACGTTCGGGCGACATCGGTCGGGTCCGGTTCAGGTAGCCCTCCGTGATCGTCCGCAGCCGCTCGACCTCCGCGGAGATGGCCTGCAGGAGTTCGCGTGCCTCTTCGGCGTTGCGGACCCCGCCGGTCAGCTCCTCGTCGAGCAGCTCGGCGTTCAGGCCAATCGACGAGAGGGGATTGCGAATCTCGTGGGCCATGCGGGCGGCCATGTGGCCGAGGGCGGCGAGGCGCTCGGATCGCGCCAGGTCCTCGCGCTGACTGCCAAGCTGAGCCTCGCGGGCAGCCAAGGCGTCTGCCATCCGATTCCACTCGATGGCGAGATCGTGGACCTCGCTCGCGCCACGTGTGTCCGTGCGCACGTGGCGATCGCCGGCGGCGAAGCGGCGAACGACGCCGGCGAGCGCGCGCATCGGTCGCAGGCTCGCGAGCATGACCAGCAACACTGCGATCGCTACCGCGAGGGACACGCCCGACGTAACGACCACCATCAACGCCAACCGGGACTCGCTCTGCTCGGCCAGGGCGAAACGGGCGTCGAGGGTGAGTTCGAACGAACGCTCCGCTTCGGCGAGCGCGCTGTGGACGTGGCGGATCAGGCGCCGCACCTCGACGACGACGCGAGCCGCGTCGGACAGCCGCCGATCGGCGACGGCCCGCTCAAGGCCATCCACCAGACTGCGAAATGCCAGCGCGTCGTCGCCGGCGGTGAAGGTCCCGCCCAAAGCGTGCAGCAGCTCGGGATCGCGGGCGATGCGGTCGCGCGCGGCGGTCGATTGCTCAAGGTCCTCAAGGCCCAGGCCAAGATCCGGCAACAAAGGCGGCGAGCCAGTAACGACCTCGGCGAAGCGTGGCGTGTGAATCGCATCCTGCAGGCCCAGCAAGCGCTCGCGAATGACGCTAGCACGCTGGTAGGGCCGTGCCTCGCGGACGAATCGGGCCAGCCAGTCGAGATCGTGGGGGGCCGCGCGCCGCAGCGCCTCGTCGAAACCGCGCAGCTCGACGCTGGACTGGCGAAGCTGGTCAAGGAGCGGCAGGGCGCGATTGCGCAAGAACCCCAGTTCGCTGCGCAGCGTCGTCACGGCCGCCACCGCGTAGAAGCTGGCGGCACCGAAGCAGGCGACAACGATCGCGAAGCCGACAAAGATGCGGGTCGAGAGGGACGAGCGCATGGCCGGCGGATCAACGCAGGTTCGTCGCGGTTGCGCAAGCAGCGGTGCGCAGGGTCGCTCGAATCGACGTTGGCAGCGGGTCGTGTTGACCGCCAACAACCCAACGTCTAGATTCCGCGCTCGCCATCGCGCCCAGGCCGCGCGCGCGCTCCTCGCCGCGCGCCACCAACGACGCGCAACCCCAGGGAATTGCTCCCATGCTTGACGTTTTCCGTAGCAACTCGCGATCCGTCGTCATCTACGTGCTTCTCGGCATCGTGATCCTCGCGTTCATCCTGACGTTCAATACGCAGGGACCGGTGCGCGGTCCAGGCGTGGGTGTCGAGGTGATGGCCGAGGTGGCCGGCACACAGATCGACAGCGGCGAGCTGAACCTCGCGATGAGCCTCACTCCCGATCCGCCTCCCGCCGATGCGTCGCCAATGGTGCGCATGCAAGCGAAGCAGAACTACGAGTCGACTCGCTTGCCGTACTCCGGGGTGCCGCTAGAGCTGGCCAGCCTGACCCCCTTCGTGGGCGAAGTACCGGCGCTCAAGCTTGAGAAGGTGATGACCGAGCTGATCGAGTCGATCCTGGTCGCGCGCGACGCGAGCGGGCACGGCCTCGCGGTCAGCGATGCCGAGCTCACGCACCGGGTTCTGCGCCTGCAGCGCACCTTCGGCACGACCTTCAACGACGACAAGGGGGTCTTCGACCCGCGCAAGTACGAAGTCTTTGTCCGCTTCAACCTGGGCACGTCAAAGACCCAATTCGAAGGGCTGCTGCGCCGGGAGATCTTGCGCGACAAGATGGCCCAGGTGGTGACGTCCGGGGTGACCGTGGCAAAGACGGAAGCTGAAGCCCTCGCCCGCGTCGATCGCGATCGGCCGCGGCTGGAGTACGTCGCCATCGACGCGGACAACGCGCGCAAGGCGATCGTGATCGCAGACGAAGAAGCCGACTCGTGGGCGAACGATCATGACGCCGAGATCGCCGCGGCCTACGCGGCCAAGAGCGACCTCTACAAGAAGCCGGCCCGCTGGCAGGTCCGTGGCCTCTTCGTCGAGGTCGCGCCGGACGCGAGCGACGAAGACAAGGCCGCGAAGAAGGCGGAGGCCGAATCTGCGCGCGCAGACCTCGACAAGGCCTGGTCGGGCGAGACGCCAATTGCGCCGCCTTCCGCTGGCGAGAGCGACACGACGGCAGAGGCCCAAAAGGTGACCGACGTGCCAGCCGAGGATCAGGACGCCTGGCGCTTTGGTCACTTCAGCACGGTCGCGGGCGAGAAGACCGATCACATGATGACCAAGGATGTCGGCGGGGCGTTCTCCGACCCCAAGGACGCCGCCGGACTCGGCCGCACCCCCTTTGGCCCGGCTGTGGCAGACGCGGTCGCCAACGCCGCCGTGGGCAGCCTCGTCGGTCCGATCGGTATCGACGGCGGCTGGTGGGTCATCGCGGTCGAGAAGAAGATTGATGCGGAAGAGATCGCCCTCGATGAAGTCCGCCGCGAGCTGGCCAAGGAGCTGCTTGCCGAGGCGCAGGCCGCCACCCGGATCGACGAGTTCGCCACCAGCGTGCTCGCCAAGGCCAAAGAGCTCAAGGACAAACCGCTCGCCGACGCGGTAGAGGCCTGGAACGAGGCCAACGGCGGCACGGCCGATGGTCCATTCGCCGCAGTGACCTCGGGCGCGATCGGCCGGTCTCCGGTTGCGGCGCTGCAAGGTGGCCTTGAGGAGATGCTTGGCCTGCCGCCGCGCGATTTCGATCCCGCCGACATTCCGGGGATGGGCAACCTGCCCGAGGTCGCCGAGGCAGCCTGGAAGCTGACGGCCGTGGCCCCGCTAGCCGACAAGGTCTTCAAGAGCGCCGACGACAAGACCCGCTACATCGTGCGGCTTGCGCCTGTGGAGGCGCCGGTGGATGACGACGCCAAGAAAGCCCAGGACCGCAACGTGGATCAACTCCGGCTGATCCTGGTCGACATGCGCAAGAAGGCCACGTGGCGGGGTTACGTGCGCAAGCTCATCGAGGACGCCGAGAAGGCTGGCGACATCGACCGCAGCGAGAGCTGGAGCGCAGCGCTGCAGGTCGCGCGCGAGCGTTGGCTGGCAGAGCAGCAGCGTGCGGCTGCGAAGGGCGCGCCGGCTGGGGCTTCGCCGCTCCAGGTCCAGATCGGCGGTCAGCAAGTCCCGGTGCAGCCGATGCCGGTCGCACCGCCAGCCGACCAGGCGCCACCGCCGGCGGCACCCGTCGAGCAGGCGCCACCGCCACCGGCACCGGAGCAGGCGCCGCCAGCCGCTGCCGAGTGACCTCCTGTCCCGGACACGAAGCCTCCACGCATGCGCGCCGCAAGATCTGCCCGAGCGCGGACCGCTTGGTCCAATCGGCGCGTCCAGGCTTCGTACGGGCATCGCGGCGACGCAGGTAGGATGCGTGCAGAGCCGGCCTCGCAGCCAGCGCCGAGGGCTCATGGTCCGCTACGACTCGCTGCCGCCTGACGACGCCCTGCTGCCAGGCGCTGTCGCCGATCCGTCCGCCCTCACCGCCTTCGACTTCGCCGACCGTGTCGCCCAGGCCCCCGAGCTTCCCGGGGTCTACCAGATGCACGATCGCAGCGGCGCGATCGTCTACGTCGGCAAGGCACGCAACCTGCGAGCACGCCTGAAGCAGTACCTGCTCGGCCAGGACGAACGGTTCTTTGTCGACCTGCTCGACCGGCTGCTCGGCGGTATCGAGTTGATCGTCACCGCCACCGAGAAGGAGGCGCTGCTGCTCGAGAACGAGCTGATCAAGGCCCACCAGCCGCGCTACAACGTCCTGCTCAAGGACGACAAGCGCTTCCTCCACCTGCGGCTCGGTGTCGACCACCCGTTCCCGCGCCTCGAGCTGGTCCGTCGACCCGCTGACGACGGCGCCCAGTACTTCGGCCCGTACGCGCCGGCGACGGCGGCGCGCGCGACGCTGCGTCAGGTCAACCGCTTCTTCCAGCTGCGTACCTGCAGCGACGGTGTCTTCCGCAACCGCAGCCGACCTTGCCTGGAGTATCAGATCAAGCGGTGTCCGGGCCCTTGCGTGCTGCCGGTCGCCAACGACACCTACGCCGCTCACATTCGCCACGTCGCCCTCTTCCTCACGGGACGCCGCGGCGTGCGCGTGCGCGATTTATGCCTCGTTCATCGCCGCACGGGACGA
>CALGHC010000604.1 GCA_937915965.1 uncultured Myxococcales bacterium | reverse complement strand
CCCCACTTGCTGGCCGTGCGGTAGCCGATGTCCAGGTTGCCCTGCACGGCGATGCCAAGCGCACCCGCGCGCGCCGCCGCGATGGCCGGGTCGATGCGCCATTCCATGCCGATCGCGTCGGGTCCGGCCTGCAAGGTCGCGTCCAGCAGGTGGCCGGCGTGCTTGGCGAAGAGCACGATCTTGCCGCCCGCTGACTGAACCGCTTCGATGATTCGCCGCGTCGACGGCAGCACCACGCGCTCGTAGTCGGCGGTGCGCAGCTCTCCGGCCCAGGTGTCAAAGAGCTGAACCGCGTCGGCTCCGACCTCAAGCTGCATGATCAGGTAATCGATGACGACATCGGTGATGCGATCGAGCAGCTCGCCGAACTCGCGCGGCTGGTTGAACATCATCGCCTTGACGTTGTGCCAGGTCTTCGAACCCTGACCCTCGATCATGTAGCAGGCGAGCGTGAACGGCGCCCCCGAGAATCCAAGCGCGGCGCGGTCGGGGCCGACGGCCTCGCGCACCAGACGCAGGGCGTCGCGGACGTAGCCAAGCGAGACGCCAACATCGGGCCGCACCAAGGCGGCGATATCGCTGCCCGAGCGGATCACAGGCGAGAGCACCGGCGGTCCACCGGGAAAGTCGACGCCGATTCCCATCGCCTCGGGCACCGTGAGGATGTCCGAAAACAGGATCGCTGCGTCGATCGGAAACCGACGCAGCGGCTGCATCGTCGCCTCGCAGGCGAGCTCAGGCGTCTTGCACATCTCCAGGAAGGTGTGATTGGCACGCAAGGCACGGTACTCCGGCAGGAACCGGCCCGCCTGGCGCATCATCCACACCGGCGGCCGGTCGACCGGGCGCCCCTCGATGGCGGCGTGCCATCGCTCACGACTCGTCAAACTCATGTTCTCCCCCCAGCGCAGCCCGGTGCGCTCCGACACTCATGATAGGCCGGGACGCCGTCGCTGGCCCGACAATCCGGCCTCGGCCGTGGCCCGCTAGCCGTCGCTCGGGTCGACGGGATCCACCCAGCACTGGCGGATGCAGATCTTGCCCTGGCTGTTGCCGTCCTGATCCGTCAACTCGGTGCAATCGTACCCCTGCGGGCAGGCGCCGGCCGGGGCATCGCTGCAGGCGATCGCACAGAAAGAGCCCTTCTCGTTGCCATCTGCGTCGGCGAGCTTGAGACACTTCGCCGGCGGGCCGCCGCATTCGGTGGCGTTCTCGTCGTCCGCGTTGCAGACACCGCAGTAGGGCTCCGCCGGGGTGACGCACTTGCCGCTGGGCGGGTCGCAGACCAATCCGAAGCTGCATTCCCAATTGAACTCGCAGCCGACCTGCTGGCAGGTGCCGGCGACGCACTTCTTGCCGTACTCCTTGCAGTCGAAGTCCGCCTGGCAGCCGGGCACGCACTTGTGGGCGGCCATGTCACAGTAGGTCTCTTGGTCCGGGCACTCCGCCGGGCCGAGGCAGCCGCCGGGGATCTTGCAGTGCTCGGCCTCGCAGACTGCGTCGGCGGCCTGTGCCTTGCAGACATCGTCCGAGGCACACGGGGGCTTGCAGCGCCAAAGCGAGCAGACCTGATCGCCGGGGCACGACTCGTCCTCTTCGCAGCCCTTGATGCACTTGCCGTAGTCGACGTTGCAGATCGTGGTGAAGGGGCAGTCGGCGTCGCTCTTGCAGGCGCCGGCGAGCGGCTGACAGCTCGCTGATTTGGGCATGCACTGCTTGCTGGTCTCGCCGGCGACCGTCTTGCAGGAGTAACTCTTGGGACAGCCGGCGTCGCCGATGCACGCGAGGCCACAGAAGGTGCCGCCGCTGGTGTAGGGCAGGCAGGCCGTGCCGAATTTGGCCTTCTGGCACTGGACGTCGTTGAGGCAGGGGTCGCACAGGAGGCGTTCGGCTTCGCAGGTCTTGGTGCACGGGTCGCAGTACTGCCCGGTCGCGCAGGTGAAGTCGACGCCGGGCTCGCAGTCGCCGACAGCGACGCACTGGGTTGCGCTGATGTCGCTGCCGCTGCCGCCGGCGTCGCCGCCGTCCGTCACCGCGGCGTCCGTCCCGCCACCGGCGGCATCGGATCCATTGGTCGCGCCACCGCCATCGGGCAAGGTGAAACCGCCGTTCGTCGACGCGGGCTCGGAACACTGGACGCTGACGAGAACCACCGCGACCACGGCCAGCAGCTGCATCCGGCGCGTCGATGCTTGGGGGGCGTTCATGGGGCCTCCGTTGGCCCGACCAGCGCTGCGCTAACGGTGCAGCCGCAGGGCGAGGGCGTTGCCGCCATTGGTGACGGCATACAGGCGGCCGCCCACGGCCAGGGGGGCGGCGGCGAAACCAAACTCGTCGTAGACGCGCGTGAGGGAGCGGCCGCTCGCCTGGGCGACGAGATCGAGCCCCTGCTCGCCGGGGACGAGGACCAGGTCTTCGACCAGCGACAGGGCGCCGGAAGGCTCGTTCGAGAGGCGCCTCGACATCAGCGAGCGCCCGCTGGAGAGGTCGAGGACCTCGAGGACGCCGCGAGCCGAGACGGTCCAGATCCGCCCGCCGGCCACAACCGGCTGACCGATCGCCTCGCCGGGGGCGCGCCAGATCGTCGAACCGTCGGCGACCGACAGGGCGTACAGGCCGCCGTTGTAGCTCGCGACCAGCAGCCGACCCGGCCCAGCGGCGTCCGGCACATGGATCGGTGTGGTGGCGACATCGACGTAGGGGCCCTCGTCCGAGGCGCCCAAGGGGACCTCCCAGACGACGCCGCCATCGCGGCTCGACAGCGCGACCAGCTTGCCGTTCGCCAGACCTCCGAAGACGAGGTTGCTCAGAACCAGAGGGCCGCCGCCCACCTCGACGAGGAACTCGCGGTTGGCCTCGTCGCGGAAGCGCCAAGCGACCTTGCCGGTTGCGCGTTCGATCGCTGCGATGACCCCAGGTTGACCGATAACGTAGAGTCGGCTGGCGTCGCCGGTCAAGGGGCCGTGGACGGTGGCGTCGATCCGCGTGGGAGCCTCCCAGACCGGGCTGCCGCTGCGGGCGCGCAGGCCCTGGATCTGACCGTCGACGGTCGCGACGTAGACCGTCTCGCCGTCGAGCCAGGGCCGGCTCTCGACCCGCTCGGCGGTTTCGAGCCGCCAGATCTCGCGACCGCTGCCGGCCGCCACGGCGCTCAGACCTTGTTGCGCGCCGATGAACAGCCAGGAGCCGTGCGGAGACGCGACGACACCGGCAGGCTCGCGCGGCTTCCACGCCATGGGCGGCAGGCTGTGGAGCTTCTGGCGCCAGTCGATCGACAACGACGGCGATGAGGGCTGGTCTGCCTGCGCGACCGTGGGCACGACCAACGCGCTGCTGCCCGCGAAGATCGCGGCAGCGAGCAAGGTCGTGGCAAGCGAGACCGCGACAACTCGCGCCCTGGATGCGGATCGGAACGGATGTTGCGCTTCAAAGGGCGTCATCGACGCGCTCCCGCCGTGGCAACACGGCTGCTGGTGGCGGGCCTGGCGGTCCGTCCCCTGCCAGTCATCGTCGGCGGCGTTCGCCGCACGGCCACGAGCTAGAGGTGGGCGAGCTGCAG
>CALGHC010000603.1 GCA_937915965.1 uncultured Myxococcales bacterium | reverse complement strand
GTGGGCTCTTCCGAGCTGCAGGGCGAGGCGGTCGAGGTGGCGACGCAGGCTGGTGGCGATGGCGGCGAGGTCGTTGCGCAGGATGATCTCGCCGCCGGTGAGATCGAGCCAAGAGACCGACCGGGCCGACGCGAACAGGCGGTCAAGCTCGGTGACCGACATCTCGCGGCCCTTGCGGCGCTGCCAGATCGCGCAGATCCCGCAGCGGTGGTTGCAACGCCAGGTCAAGCAAAGGGTGAGCTTGAACGGCAGCACGACCGGAGCGCAGGCGGCACGCAGCAGGTCAGCGGCGAGGCGAGCGTGGCGGCCGTGGTGGCTGGCGGTCGCGGCGAGAGGTCTCACGCGCTGCCGTCCCCGGCGGTCGCGAGCGCAGCCAGCGCAGCCGTCGCCGCCATGGTCGCGCAGCCCATCTTCGCCTCTGGCAGGCCATCAAGAAGCGCCGCGATGGTGGCGGCGACGAGGGTCTTGGCCTCGGCTACGCCGCGCCCCCGCAGCCAGACCGTGGTCGCCGAGCAGCAAGCGATCGCGCCAGCGCACCCCTTGGAGAGAAAACGGGCGTCGACGATGATGCCGTCGCTGATGCGCAGGGTCAGCAGCGCGGTGTCGCCGCAATCGGTGTTGGTCGCCTCGCCGCGAAGCACCTGAGAGGCAACCCGATGGCCGCCGCCGTCGCCGCCGCCGTCGCCGTCGCCGTCGCCAGTGATGACGCCCGCGTTCTGGGGGTCCATGAAGTGTTCCATCGCCTTGAGGCTATACATGGGCAGCCTCGGTCGACAATCGGGCCAGTCGCCGCACGGCGTCGACCAGAGCGGCGGCGGCGGTCTCGATGTCAGCCGCGGTGGTATCCCAGCCGACGCTGATCCGCAGGGCGCCGCTGATGATCGCCGCAGGCAGCCCCATGGCGACGAGGACATGCGAAGGCTCGCCGCTGCCCGACGAGCACGCGCTGCCGGTCGAGACGCACACCCCGCAGGCGTCGAGGTGCATGAGCAACGCCTCTCCGGTGACTCCGGGGAACGCAAGCGCCGAGGTATTGGGCAGGCGATCGACGCCGGCAACCAGGGGCGAGACGAGCTCGCCCAGAGCGGCGCAGACGATGGTCTCGAAGCGGTCGCGCAGGTCGGCGAGCCGCTGCCAACGGAGCTGCGCTTCGTCGCTGGCGGCGCGCGCGGCGGCGCCAAAGCCGACGATGCCAGCGACGTTCTCGGTGCCGCTGCGAAGTCCACGCTCCTGGCCGCCGCCAGTGACCAGGGCGGGGAGGACCACGCCAGGGCGGATGTACAAGCAGCCGACCCCCTGGGGGCCACCGATCTTGTGCGCAGATGCAGTACACAGATCGACCTGCCAGGCCGCGACATCGATCGCCCCCTTGCCCAGGAGCTGCACCGCATCGCAATGGTACAGGGCGCCGAGATCGTGAGCCCGCGCCGCCAAGGCGGCGACGTCGAAGCGCACCCCGGTCTCGTTGTTGGCGGCCATGACCGATAGCAGGCGCAGGCGCTCGTCGAGGCCGCCGAGGCCGTCGGCGGCCTCGGCGTTCAGTCCACCGCGCCGATCGACGCCAAGCCCGATGACGCGCACTCCGGAGGCGGCCAGGGCTCGTGCCGTCTCCAGCACGGCCGGGTGCTCAGTCGTACCGACGGCCAGCGTGTCGCGCCGGGCGTCGCGGACGGCGAACGCACCGCGCAGGGCCTGGACGTTGGCTTCCGTTCCCCCGGACGTGAAGACGACCGAGTCCGGATGGGCGGCGCCGATCAACCGGGCGACCTCGGCGCGGGCAGCCTCGATGGCGTCGCGAGCCTGTCGACCCAGGGAATGCATGCTCGACGGGTTGCCGCGCGGTCCCGCCCAATACGGCGTCATCGCCGTGAAGGCGTCGGGATGCAGCGGGGTCGTGGCGTTGTGGTCGAGGTAGATCAAGGCGCGCTCATGCCGGTGCCGGGTAGGGAAGCGTGCAGACCCGCCGGCTATCCAGCCGCTGCGCCGCCCGCTGGGGTCTGGCCGGCATGCTGCCCGTGAAGCGGGGTGACGTCGACCACACACGCTTCTTCGTCGGGGTGAAATGCCGCCCAACGTGTTCGGCCTGCTGCGCCGACGTTGATGTCTTCGCGCGCGACGATCTCACGAAGGTCATTGCGAAACACCTGGGCGTGGAAGTCGCGCACCTGCCGCAGGCGCGGAAACGGCAAGCTCGCCGCCGCGAGGGTACCAAGCACGGCGCCGTGGTAGCCGCAAAAGACTGTTAGACCAGCGAGGTAACGCGGCCAGGAGATCGGCTTGCCTGCGTTCTTGCCACCACAGCAGCTGCCCATACTTGCTCCTTCCAACGGACACTCGACCGGCCCGTCGCGAGGACGGTTCTTCCGTCACATTACACGGCCGCTCGCAACGGCGCATCCCCATCGGCCGTCTCGGCCGTCGCTGCCGTCGCTGCCGTCGCTGCCGTCGCTGCCGTCGCTGC
>CALGHC010000602.1 GCA_937915965.1 uncultured Myxococcales bacterium | reverse complement strand
CGGGCGATTCGGCGCGCGGCCCGCGACCTCGACCTCACCAGGACCCGGCGGCGCCCTCTGGCCCGCTTGGAGCCGCCGCTCGTGGCTGATCGGCGGCGCCGCCACCGTGACGGCTGCGGCTCTCAGCGCCCGCCTGACAGGCTACTCACGCGGGCCGGCCGGCTTGCGCTACCTCGGCGACTGGCAAGCCGCCGTCTTGATGGCCGCCGCCGAGGTCATCCTGCCGCCACCGCTCGACGCTCCCGACCACCGCGCGGTCGCTGTGGCGGTCGATCGCTATCTCGCCACCCAGACGAGCGAGACGTGCCGCGACATCGACCTGATGCTCGCCAGCGTGGAGCACGGCACGGCCCTGACCGGCGCCAGCCTGTGGCGCTTCAGTCGCATGCGTCCTTCTGCGCGTCTCGCACACCTCGAACGCCTCGCCGGCGCCGATCAGCCGATCAGCATGCTGTACCGCGGCGTGCGCGACCTGTGCATGCTCGGCTACTGGCAGCAACCCGCGGCCTGGGCCGAGATCGGCTTTGGCGGACCGTGGGTCGGCGACCTGCAGACGCCTCCCTGGGCGAAGTACGCGGCGCTTGTCGCCCCCGCCGCTTCCGTACCGCGCGGCACCCGCGGCACCCGCGGCACCCGCGGCGCCAGCGGCGGAGGCAGCGCATGATCCACGACGGCGCCAACCTGCCGCTGCCCCTCGAGATCGACGCCGACCTGTGCGTCATCGGCTCGGGCGCCGGCGGTGCCATGGTCGCCAAGGTCGCCGCCGAGGCGGGCCTGCACGTGGTCGTGATCGAGGCGGGCGGCTTCTTTGATCCCTCCCAGATGCGCCAGCGCGAGGACACCATGCTGCCCCGCCTCTACTGGCATGCGGCGGCCCAGACCACCGCCGACCGCGCGGTACGCATCCATCAGGGCCGCGGGGTTGGCGGATCGACCCTGCACAACCTCAACCTGTGCAAACGCATCCCGGACGCGATCCTCAGCGAATGGCGGCGCAGCCGAGGCCTCGCTCATCTGCCGCTGGAACGCTGGCACGCGCTCTACACCGAGGTCGAGGCGCTGCTCGAGGTCGGCCCGGTCCCTGCCGCCCGCCGCAACCGCAGCAACCGGCTCCTTGAGGAGGCATGCACGCGGCTGGGCTGGCGCGGCGCCGGCCTGGCCGACAACCGGACCGGCTGCGTCGGCAGCGGGTTCTGCGAGCTGGGCTGCGCCTACGACGCCAAGAACAACGCGTGCAAGGTCCTTGTGCCCGCCGCCGTCGCCGGTGGCTGCGAGGTCCTCGCCCACGTCCAGGCGGTGCGCGTCCTGCACGACGGTCAGGCGGTCTCTGGTGTCGAGGCCGTCGCCCTCGACGCCGAACGTCTGCGGCCGCGCGGTCGCGTCCGAATCCACTCTCGGCAGGTGTGCGTCTCCGCTTCTGCGACTGGCACAGCGGCGTTGTTGCTGCGCTCCGAAGTGCCGTCGCCGCCCGGGTCGATCGGCGACAACCTGCACATCCACCCGGCCGTCATCGTCGCGGGCGACTTCGACGAGCCGGTCCGCGCCTGGCAGGGCATCCCCCAGACCTTCGAGTGCACCGAGTTCCTCGACATCGTCGGTTCGACTCGTCGCAGCGCCGAGGTCATCGCGGGCCGCGGTCGGCCATCTCGCATCTGGATCGTGCCGGCGTTCGGCCACCCGATGGGCACCGCCACCATGCTGCCGGGCCACGGCGAGGCCCACCGCGCGCTGATGGCTCGCTATGGCCACTTCGCCGTGCTCACCGCGATGTTGCACGACCACAGCCGCGGCCGCGTTCGGCCGCGCGGCGACACCGGCCTGACCATCGACTACACCCCCGACGCCGCCGATCGCGCCGAGCTCTTCGGCGGCCTGGTCGCCTGCGCACGTCTGCTCTTCGCCGCCGGCGCGCGTCGCGTCCTGCTGACGACGGACCCGCTGCGAGAGATCACGAGCGAAGCCGAGCTCGCCGCGATCGAGCTCGACGTCATCACCCCGGGGGCCATCGATCTCAGCGCGGTCCACCCGATGTCGTCGGTACCGATGGGCGACGATCCAGCCACCGCAGCCGTCGACAGCCGAGGCCGCAGCCACCACCTGGCAGGTCTGTGGGTCGCAGACGGTTCGCTGTTCCCGTCGTCGATCGGCGTGCCGCCGCAGCTGTCGATCTACAGCTTGGGATTGCACGTCGGTCGGGCCATTACTGCGGCAAGCACTTGATGCAGAACTTGTGAACGCACTTGCCGGTGCCAGGGTCGCAGTAGTCCAGGGTGTAGGCGAGGCCGTCGTCGCAATCGACCGTGTGTGAGCAGATCCCCTTGTAGCAGGCATCTTTCGTACACGCCTTGCCGTCGATGCAGGGGTTCTGCACGCCAACGCATTTGCCCAAGCTGCACTTCTCACCGATCACACAGGCGTCCGCGTGGGTGCAAGCCGCGGTGTTGTTCGGGTACGAGCACGCCCCGGTCTTGGGGTTGCACACGTCGTTTGTGCAGACGTTGCCGTCGGACTTGCAGACCTTGGGCGTGTTCGAGCACAGCGCCATGCCCTTGAAGGCGAGACACGTATCCGACGTGCACGCGTTGTTGTCGTTGCAGGTGACCGCAGCTCCTTTGCACGAGCCGCCACTGCAGGTGTCGGTGTTGCCGGCGCCGGTGCACGGGTTGCCGTCGCTGCATGCCAGTGTGTTGTTCGCATAGACACACGCGCCGGTCGCCGCCGCGCAGCTGTCGCTGGTGCATAGGTTGTTGTCGTTGCAGTAGGTCGCCTTGCCCACGCAGGTGCCGGCCTTGCACGAGTCGGTGCCGCCCTGGCCGGTGCAGAGGTCACCGTCGCTGCACTTTGTCCCGTCGGCCTTTTCCTTCGTCGCGCACTTGCCGACCTGCATGTCGCAGAACGCGATCAGGCAGGCGTTGGTGGTCGCGCAGTTGCCATCGGACACGCAGTTGCCGCCGCAGCCGGGGATCGGCGTATGGCTGCACGCGCCCGTCTTCTGACTGCACGCGTCCGCCGTACACTTGTCCTCGTCTGCACAGTTTGTGATTTTGGGCCCGGTGCAGGCGCCACCGGCGCAGATGTCGCCGCTGGTGCACGCGTCGCCGTCGTTGCAGGGCGCGCTGTTGGCCGCCGTCGTGCACGCGCCGCTGTTGGTCGAACAGGCATCGTCGGTGCAGAGGTTGTCGTCGTCGCAGACCTTCTCCTGGCCCGAACAGCCCGCCTCGCCGTTGCAGAGATCGCCTTCGGTGCACGCCTTGCCGTCGTCGCATGGGGTGCCGGCAGGGGCCGGCGCGAGCGTGCACGCGTCCTTGCCGTCGTCGCACACGCCCACCTGGCACAGACCGCCCGGGCAGGCCTTCATCATGTCGCCGACGCACTCGCCTTCGCTGCAATGGTCGCCCTGGGTGCACCACTCGCCGTCGTCGCAGACCGTGCTCGGCGCTTTCTGCTCGGTCGCGCACGCGTCGCCCTCTTCGTCGCAATAGCCGCTGTTGCAGGCGTTGCCGTACTCCGAACAGGTCTTGTCCAGACCGCCCATGCAGGCGCCCTCGCCATCACAGGTGTCCTCGATCGTGCAGAACTGGCCGTCGTTGCAAGCCGTCCCCTTCGCGACAGGCGCCCCAACGCAGCTGTACGCCGTACCGTCGTCGCCGGTCCCGTCCTTGCACGCGCCGGTGTGGCACGCGTCTGATTTCTCGGAGCAGTCCGGCGCCGCGCCCGCGGCGCACTCGCCCGCCTTGCAACCATCGTTGGCCGTGCAACCGTCGCCGTCTGCATCACATGCGGTGCCGTCCTTCTTGGCCTGCACCTCGCACGCTCCGGTCGCCGGGTTGCACTGGGCGTCGTTGCAAGCGTCCTTCTTGTCGGCGCAGGTCTTGGTCGCGCCGCCCGTGCAGGCGCCGGCCTTGCAGGTCCCCGAGTCGGGCAGGTCACATTTCGAGCCCGTCGAGCATGCCGAGCCCTCGTTGCCGGCTTCTGTGCTGCAGCTGCCGGCGCTGCAGGTGTCGACCGTGCACGGGTTCTTGTCGTCGCAGTCGGCGTCATTCTTGCACTGGCAGACGTAGGACGCGACGACGCACTGGCCGCCCTGGCAGGCGTCGTCTGTGCAGTCGTCGCCGTCGTCGCAGCTGGCGGCGTTGTCGGCCTCGTGGGCGCAGCCGACGCCCGGTTCGCAGGCATCGCTGGTGCACGGGTTGGCGTCGTCGCATGCGCCCCCGCCCGGCGTGTTGGCGCACGCCCCCGTGCCCGGGTCACAGCTGTCGAAGGTACAGGCGATGTCATCGTCGCATGCG
Source organism: uncultured Myxococcales bacterium (assembly GCA_937915965.1). GTDB lineage: Bacteria > Myxococcota_A > UBA9042 > UBA9042 > UBA9042 > CALGHC01. Next base: position 3,828 of record CALGHC010000602.1, on the reverse strand, counting down.
GCCGGCGTGCCGGTGCAGCCGCCCTTGGCGCATGCGTCGTCGCTGGTGCACGGGTTGCCGTCGTCACAGGGCAGGGCGTTGCCGAGGTGCATGCAGCCCTCGACCGGCGTGCACAGGTCGTTGGTGCACGGGTTGGCGTCGTCGCAGTCGACGTCCGCCTCGCCGCCGCACTCGCCGGTATCGCAAGTGGACGTCGTCGTGCAGGCGCTGCCGTCGTCGCAGGACTTGCCGCCCGCGACGGGCGTGGGCTGACATTGGCCGCTGTCGGGCTGGCAGAGGTTCTTGAGGCACTCACTGTCGTCGGCTGAATCACAGGCGACCGCCGCGGCGAGATCGAACTCGCACAGGCTCTCTTTGCAGATCTGCGGGACACAGAGGTCGCCACCCTCGCAGTCGTTGTCGGCCTCGCAGGGGCAGGTGCTCGCGCCGACGCACGCACCGTCCTTTGTGCAGGTCTCGTCGTTGGTGCACTCCGAGCCGTCGTCACATTTCGCGCCCGCGTCGTAGCCCGCCACCTCGCAGCCCTTGGCCTCGTCACAGGCCTCAATGGTACAGGGGTCGTCGTCGGTACAAGCCTCGTCGTTGGCGGTGTGGATGCAGCCCTTGTCGGCGTCGCAGGTGTCGAGGGTGCAGGCGACGCCGTCGCTGCAAGTCTGCTTTTCGCCCTTGCAGCTGCCAGAGATACAGACATCGCTCTGGGTACAGACGTCGCCGTCGTCGCAGCCTAGGCCCAGATCCGTGATCGGCGCGTGCACGACCTGTTGGCCCTGCTCGCAGTAGTCATCCGTGCATGGGTTGCCGTCGTCGTAGTCGGTCGCCGAGGCAGCGACACACAGTCCCAGCGCGCAGATCTGACCGCACGCGCCGAGGCCGCACGGGCTGCCGTCGGACTGGGGTCGGATCGAGCAAGCCCCTTCCTCGTCGCAAGCGGCGACCTCACAGGCCTCGGTCTGGTCGCTGGGGTGGATGCACGGCGTGCCGATGTCGCGATTCTCCAGCTCGCATTGGCCCGCAACACAGGCGGGCAGGCGGCAGATCGACTGGCCGGGGATCACTCCGTCACAGTCAAAGTTGGTGATGCACTGGGGCTCCGCGGTGTCGACGAGGGCGGAGTCTGTGCCGATCGCGTCGATGATGCCGCCGTCGGTCAGGCTGTCGACGCCGAAGCCGTCAAAGTCGCCGCCGGCGGCCGGGTCGACCGAGACCACGCCGCAGCCGCCGACGAGCGCGGCGGCGCCCAGCCCGAGGACACAGGCGAAGAGCCGCGAACGCGCCGTCGTGATCCTGCCTGGGTGGTCGTCGCGGCCCCAGTTGGCGTGGCTTCCGTCGCGTGTCATCGAGGCGTTCATTGATCACTCCTGCGTCCGCACCTTCGGTGGGGCCACGAAGCGTACCGGCCACGCGGTGGGCGCGTCAAAGTCGAAGACGCACATCTTGGCAGAGCGACGGCGCGAAACCGGCCGGGATAGGGTCGGTTTTGTTGACAGCACCGGTGCCCTGGTGACCACTGAAGCGGTGTGCATGCCCGCCCCGACTCTGTTTCAGCTGGCGCCCGCGCGGCGAGCCCGACGCCTCTACGCAGCGGTCGCCGTGTCCGCGTCTGTGCTGATCGCTCTGTTGGTCGCGGCGCCTGCGGTCGCCGCTGGCGGCAACGAGATCGACTTCTTCGTCGGCCCGGTGATCGGCAGCGAACGCGTGATCGGGCTGGGCGGCGCCTTCCTCAGCATCGCGGAGGGCGTCGACGGCCACATGGTCAATCCGGCGGCCTTCGCCGTGCGGCCCGTCTTCTTTGGCAACGAGTGGTTCGACTGGGACGCGGGCCTCTCGACCTTCGGCACCGTCGGCGGCGGCGTCGACTTCGACATGAGCGGCCGAGAGGAGAGCGGCGCCGAACTCTCCGTTTCGCAGGTCGGGTTCAACTTGAAGTTCGGCCGATTTGGCGTCGGCTTCCACACCCTCTCGCAGCGTCTGACCCTCTCGACCCGCGACGACGACGGTACGATCAAGACCCGCGACTTCGAGCAGTCCATCGGCGGGCTCGGTCTCGCCTACGCGCTGAGCGACGGCGAGGTCGTGGTCGGCGCGCTCATCGGGGTCGGTCTCGCCAACATCGACAGCCGACTCGAGCCAGGCGACGGCTCTGCGCCGGTCGCCGGCCACATCGGCCTGGCGAGCACATCTTCGCCCGGCACCTACGGCGTCCTCTACGCGCCGCGCGACCAGAACTTCCGCATCGGCGCGGCGATGCGCTTGCCGACCCGCATCGCCGGCTCGTCGGTGGCCGAGTCCAGCGGCGACGACGCCGCCAAGCTCACGGTGCCTGAGGCCATCGTCGCGCCTGGCTCGTTCGCGATCGGCGCCTCGATGATGTTCGGCGAGCGCCCCTACAACATCCGCCCCGCCTACGGCGACGCGCCCCTCCCCAGAGGCAGCCGCCAGGTCGCCGCCATCCCGCGGCCCTACGTGCTGGTCGCCACCGAGCTGTCGATCAGCGGCCCGAACTCCCACGGCATCGGCCTGGCGAGCTGGTTCGACGGCGAGGCCCAGCCATCCGGGCGTGGCAGCGCCGTCAGCGTGCGCCTGGGCGCCGAGTCCGAGATCGTGCCCAACCGAATGATCATCCGCGGCGGCACCTACTTCGAGCCGAGTCGATTCTCCGGCAGCCCCGGCCGCCAGCACGTCACCGCCGGCGGCGACATGCGCCTGACCTACGGCTGGGACTGGCGGATCTCGGTGGTGATGGACCTGGCGCCGGACTATGTGAACGTCGCGGCCGGGGTGGGGTTCTGGCATTGAGGGTCGGGTGTGCCTCGCCGCGCTCGCTGCGTCGGTCGTCGCCTCAACGGCCATTGCCGTCCGTGACAGGCCGGTCTACCTTCGCCGAGGAGGTGGAGATGGCCGAGCGGGAAGAGGACAGAAAGACCAGCCAGGCCGCGTCGTACGGCTCGGGCCGCTACGTGATCGGCGACGTCCTGGGGCGCGGCGGCATGGCGGTCGTCTACCGCACGCGCGACACCGTCCTCGCCCGTGACGTCGCGCTGAAGGTCGTTCGCCGTGACGAGGGCGCCAGCGACGACTTTGCCCGCCGTCTCGTTCGCGAGGCCCGCGCCGCGGCGCAACTCTGCCACCCGAACATCATCACCATCCACGACGCCGGGGTGGCCGACGACGGCTCGGCCTGGATCGTCACCGAGCTGCTCGAAGGCCAGCCCCTCGACGAGGCCATCGCCATCGGTGGTGCGCTGGCCGCGGACGAGGCCATCGAGCTCGCCCGCCAGGCAGCCGAGGGGCTGGCCGTCGTGCACGCGGCCGGCATCGTTCACCGCGACGTCAAGCCGGCCAACATCTTCGTGTCGCACACCGTCGACGGGATTCACTTGAAGTTGCTCGATTTTTCGATCGCACGACTCCCCGATCACCTCGTGTCGCGCAAGCTGACCAAGGCCGGCTCGATCTTCGGTACGCCGCACTATATGGCACCAGAACAGGTTGTCTCGGACCCGGTGTCGCCAGCTACCGATGTGTACGCCCTGGGGTGTGTGCTCTTCGAGATGCTGATTGGTGAGCCGCCGTTCGACGCGGACAACGCGGTGGGCGTTTTGCGTCAGCACGTGCTGCTGGCTCCGCCCGTCATCGAAGAGGCTGAGCTTGGCCTGCCCGCCGGCGTCGCCGCCCTGGTCGCCGACATGATGGCCAAGGACGCCGCCGAGCGACCCCGCGACGCGGCGACGGTCGCCGCTCGTTTGCGCGCCATCCAGCGTCCCGACGAGGCGCCGCGGTTCGACACGCCTCGCCACCGGCCCGATACCGACGCCTACACCCGCGAAG
>CALGHC010000601.1 GCA_937915965.1 uncultured Myxococcales bacterium | reverse complement strand
CGGCCGACAAGGCGCCTTTGCGGTCGACGACCGTGACCAGCGCTCGCAGGGCGGGATCGGCGCGGGCGAGGGCCGCAGACGCGACGCGGGCAAAGCGGAAATCGCCGGCGGGGTCGACCCGCGCGCCAGTCTTCTCGCCGGCCGCGCGCACGGTCAACAGCGTCACCGCGGCCTTGGAGGCCTGGGTGCCAAACTCGTGGTAGCCAACCCGGCCGTCGGTGTACGTTGCGTCACCGACCGCCACGCTGCCCAGCGGTTCGAGACGCACGCCGTCGTAGACCGTGGCGCTGAGATTCGGCCCGACCAGCCAGGCGGCGATCTCGACGCTGCGACGACGTCTCAGGCCGCGAACTCGGACGCTCGCGCCGAGCGGGCGCAGCACGCCGTTGTCGCGGCGCATCCATTGCAAGTCGTCGCCCCTGAGGGTCAGCGCGTAACCGGCAAGACGGCCGAAGTCGCCCTTGGGCACCTGCACCCGCAGGAGCATCGCGACGTGGCGCGGGCGTGGACCCTCAATACGCATCCGCACGAAGCCGTCGCGCAGCACCACACCACGAGGCAGCCAATCGTTGAGCCGCGTGACGTCACCATCCTTCAGCGCGACGCGGCCCTTCTCGACGCGCCAGACACCGCGGGCGTCGAATGCGGGCGGCGCGACGTCAGCACCGACGAGGACACGCTCGGCGCGCGCATCCAGCGCCGGGACGGTCGCCCAAGCGGTCCGCTCGCCGGCGAGCGCGATGGCGAAGACCAGCACAATTGGCAGGCCAACCAATAGGAGGCCAGCAAGTGACGAGCCGGCAAATGACGAGCCGGCAAATGACGAGCAAGCAAATGACGAGCAAGCAAATGACGAGCCAGCAAATGATGAGCCAGCAAATGATGAGCCAGCAAATGATGAGCCAGCAAATGATGAACCAGCAAATGATGAGCCAGCAAATGATGAACCAGCAAACGGCAAGCCATGCGGGCGCCTGACTCGACGCGCGGCCGCCGTGTGGTCGAGGCGGCCGCCGCAAAGACCGGCCAAGGCGACTGCCTCGGAATGCACCTCGGTAAAGGCGCGCTGGGCCTGGTCAACCAAGGTCGCGCGTCTGCGCAGGCACGGCTCAAGCTCGCGGCCGAGGTCCAGCGAGGCAGCGATCGGCATTGTGTTCTCCACGGGAGGCGACGGGAAACGAAGGTGCGAGACGCAGGCTGCCGCGCATTGGGGCGGCGCGCAAGGTGACTGGAGTCTGCGCGCCGGGGCCTCGCAAGCTGCGAGCCACAAATCGCTAGCGATCGCGCGCGGCGTAGCGGCTGATCCCGTCGCGCAGGTTCGCCGGGTCGAGATGTGCCTCGGCGACAATGTCCACAAGGGGGCCGCCCGTGCGCCAGCGGTCGTCCCAGTCCGGTGTCATGGCCCAGCGCTCCATGCGTCGGCTGGGGATCCAGTCGCGCACTACGCGGCGTCCTTGGGTCGCGATCACCATCGCCTCATCCCAGTCGGCCGCAGGCAAGAGTGCCTCGCGCCACGCGGCGTCCTGGCGGGCAAAGAGCTCGTACGACACGCAGCAGACGATCCGGACGTTGGGACCCTCGCCAGCGGCGCCCTTGAGCCCGAACCAGGGCAAGAGATCGACGAGGTTTGCGACCGCGCTCGTGCCTTGCACAAGCACCGTGCCTTGGCGCGGCCGGCTGTCGAAGTCACGCATCAGGTAGGCACCCCGGGCCGCCTCGAGGTGGCTCGCCATGCCCAGCGCCGCGCGGTCGGGGACCGTCACCGGTGGGCGGGTGAGGTGCAGCGCGATGATCGGCACGTCGGTGGCGAACGCCGCTGCCAGGGCGGGCGCGACGTCGTTGTGCTCCCAGGGGTGCAGGTTGATGATCTGGCCGTCGGGAAAGAGCTGTGTGACGCCGGGCGAGAAGATGCCGAAGTGGGTGCGGGCGTCCTCGGCGGTCTCTGGGCCTGAGTGCCCGGCGACCCACAGGATGCGCCCTGTCTTGAGATCACAGTCCTGGGCGACCTGGCTGAAGAGCCGCATCATCCCGTACTTCAGGTACGAGAACGAGCCGTACGTCGAACAGGCGGAAAGGTAGCCAGCGTAGCGGTCGGTCGGTGCGTCGGCGAAGTTGAGGCTGGCGAGTCCCGCGCAGATGCCGGCGTTGGTGAACTCGGTGATCTGCTGTGGCAAGAGCGCGCCGTCGGTGTTGTCGGTTCGATGGTACCAGCCGCTGCCCGGCCGCCCCTCGAAGTCCTTCATGAAACCAGCGATGTTGGTGGACTCGGCGAGGTCAGCGGCCATCGCGATGACCAGGGGCCGGCCATACTTCTCGCGTGCGTAGCTGTTCCAGAATGCGCCGAGGCGTTCGAATCCGGTGCGGTTTGGCACCTTGTCGCCGGGCGCGGCAAAGATCGCGGCCGGCCATCGCGCCGGATCGGTGAAGGTCGGATCGTCGCCAAGCAGGTCGCGTGTGGGATCGACGCGCTGACCTTCGATCCGTTGGGGGACCTGATCGGCGATGGCGATGAGCCGATCGGTCAGCCAGACGACAAAGTCGCGGTCGCCCGCCATCGCGTCGAAGACGGTCGCGAGGTGGCTGCGTGCCTGATCGGTCGCCGCGGGCAGACCTGGATCTCCCTCGCCCTGACCGGCGAATGTCACACCATAGCGCTGCACGAACTCCTCGCGGCACTGCCAGAAGAGCGGGTGATTGCGCTTGTGGGCGGCGCCGTGGGAGGCCGCGCCGGTGACGCCGTAGCCACGGCCTTTGATCGTCTTGAACCAGGCCATCCGCGGCCGCGGCGAGCCTGCCGGGTTGCGCGACTCCGAAGCAGACGAGTCAGAAGCGGTCGGGTCGGGTGCGTCGAGATCAGCGAGCACCGACACGACCGCCGCGACGTCGCTGCCGTCCCCGGTGCCGTGGACGCGAAATCCGTAGGGCCGAAACCAGTCTTCGGGTGTGCCGTTCACGACGGAGGAGTGGGCGGTGACGTCGATGCCGTGATCGTTCCAGTCGATGAGGTAGATGAAGTTGTCGAGGCCGAGCCCCCAGGCGCTGTTCTTGACCTCGTGGTGACATCCCGCCGAGTGGCCTCCCTCGCCCTCGACGGCGAAGACGCGCACGTCGTCGCAGCCGGCGAGCTTCAGCCCGATGGCCTGACCGAGGGCGGCGGGAGCGCCGTGGCCGGATGGCCCGGTGTTGAACTTGACGAAGAGGCTCTTGCCCGCGAACTCGGCGTGGCCGGACAGGCCGCCGATGTTGCGGAAGGTCAGCAGATCTTCGGCCCGGAGGACCTGATCCGCCGGCAGCCGGAAGCCAAAACGGTCATCGCCGGTCCACTGGTGGCGCAGCGCCATCGCCTCGTTGACGACCGCGAGCGCGCCGTAGAGCAACGGTGTGGTGTGACCGGCGACGAGGACGAATCGGTCGGCCAGGGCGCGGGTGGGATCGCGGGCATCCCAACGCATCACGCCCGTGGTCAACAGCCCGGCGAGCAGATGGACCTTTGAACGCGAACCACCGGGATGACCGGACTGGCGATGATTGAGAGTGATGTCGATACACTGGTCGATGAAGAGGCGCAGGGTGTCGATATGCGCGGTGTCGGCGGCCAGGGTCTCACGGTCGAAAAGCGGCGTGC
>CALGHC010000600.1 GCA_937915965.1 uncultured Myxococcales bacterium | reverse complement strand
CCGCGGCACCTGCCTGTTCTTCGGCATGGCGACGTCGTTCAGCCGGGTCGCGCTGGGAGCCGAGGGCATCAGCGCGGACATCGAGCTGCGCATCGGCAACGGCTACGCTGACGGCCACGCAGACTTCGCGCTGGATCTGATCCGCGGCGATGACCGTTTGCGCGCGCTATTCAGCCGTCGCCTTGGCCTGGCTGACTAGGTCGCGCTGGTTGACTAGGTCGCGCTGGCTGACAAGGTCGCGCTGGCTGACAAGGTCGCGCTGGCTGAACAGGCGAAGGTGGCGCAGGGCCGAGGCGCGCGAATCGCAGCGCCTCGGCCGCACACTCAGTCCATCAGGAAGTTGAACTCGACGCGCCGGTTGGCTTCCCATGCCGCCTTGTTGTGACCCGGGTCGAGCGGCCGCTCTTCGCCGAAGCCGATCGGGATCAGGCGGCTTCGGGCGATGCCGCGGGTGACCAGCGCCTCGACCACCGACTCGGCCCGCCTCTGGCTGAGCTTCTTGTTGGACGCGTCGCTGCCGCGCTCGTCGGTGTGCCCCTCGATCTGTACGCGCACGTCGAGCCGGTCGCGCAGAGCGTCGCTGGCCTCGTCGAGGATCTGCCCGGAGATGGTGCCGATGATCTTCGCCGAGTTCGTCTTGAACAGGATCTGCTTCTTGAAGACGATCCGGTCCTTCTCGACGATGATGTTCTTGTACTCCTTCGGCTTGGGCGGCGGCGCCTGCTCGTCCGGGCAGCCGTCGAGGTCGTCGAGTCCGTTGTACATCTCGGGCTTGTCGGGGCATTTGTCGTCCGAGACCGGGAAGTCCAGGATGCCGTCGCCGTCGTTGTCGAGGTCCGGGCAGCCATCTGCGTCCGCGTAGCCGTCCTTGTCCTCGGCGACGTTCGGGCAGCCGTCTCGCTTGTCCGGCACGCCGTCTGCGTCGTTGTCCTTGTCCGGGCAGCCGTCCTCGTCGAGGAAGCCGTCCTTGTCTTCGGCGTCGTCGGGACAGCGGTCCTTCTGGTCGTGGATGCCGTCGCCGTCGCGGTCGTACTCCGGGCAGCCGTCTTGGTCTTCGTCGCTGTCGAAGTCTTCGGGCTCCTCGGGGCACTTGTCTTCGGCATCGCACAGCCCGTCGCCATCGCGGTCGGGACAGCAGCCCTTCTTGTCCCGCACGGCGTATATCCGTGCCGTGTGCTTGTCGGCGAGCTTGAGGTGCGACATGGCGTTGATCGTGTCGCCGCGATCCGACTCCATCTTGGCGAAGTCGATGTGCGCCTCAGCCAGAGCGAGATCGCGCGGCGCGCAGTAGTAGGCTTGGACCTTGTAGGCCCGGACCACCTCGGTCATGCGCGCGGTCTCGTCATCGACCTTGCGCGCGGTGACGCAGCCGACGACCGAGGCGGCAATCAAGAAGGGCAGCGCGATCTTCGCCGTGCGTGCGTGCAGAGCTCGGTGCATCACTTCCCCTCGCTCGATGGCGGCGCGCCGGGCTGGTCGCCTCGGCCCGACTTGCCGCGTGCCTTCGGCGAGCCAAAGCGTTCGTCACGCTTCTCGCGGTCTTTGGCGAGCCGGGCGACGCCGTTGGCTTTGTCGCAGGCGACTCGGCTCTGGCGCGCATACTCGCTGGCCTGCTGGTACAGACCGAAGCCCTCGAGCTCCTTTGCCTTGTGCAGGAAAGCCGCGGCGCGGGTGTACTCGTATGGCGCGTTCTGTTCGGCGCCCAGGCTCTTGGCCTCGTCGAGATCGTGCGAGGCGTCGCCGATCAAAGACGAGGTCGTCACCGGACCGCAGCCGCCCGCCAGCATGGTGACCACGACGGCGCTCAGAGCTGCCAGGAGAGGTCGAAATGTGAACTGGCCGGTCCGGGTCGTCATGTGGAAGTCCCCCGATTGCGAGCGCGAGTCATTCTGCCCGCATGCAGGACACTGTCAAGCTGACCGCGCCGCGATTCCGGCGTCGACCGCAGCATGTCCGCCGTCACGTCCGTGTGGCCCTGGCCGTTCGGCCACGTTTCACGACACGATGCGGCGCCAAACGCCGTACTTGCCGATCGCCCAGATCGCCCGCACGCCATCCTTGACGCCGATCTTTTTGCCCTCGGCGTAGGTCCGTCCGTTGTAGGTGATCGGAACCTCGTAGATGCGCAGGCCGGGCACGCGCGAGAGCTTCGCGGTCATCTCGGGCTCGATGCCGAAACGATCCTCCTCGAGCTCCAGCGACTGGATGACCTCGCGCCGGAAGACCTTGTAGCAGGTCTCCATATCGCTGAGGTTCAGGTCGGTGACCATGTTGCTGAGCGTGGTCAAGAAGCGGTTGCCGATGGAGTGCCAGTAGTACAGCACGCGGCGCGTCTCGCCGGCGAAGCGCGACCCGTATACGACGTCGGCGCGGCCCTCGAGGATTGGCTTGATCAGCTTGATGTACTCGGCAGGGTCGTACTCGAGGTCGGCATCCTGAACGAGCACGATATCACCGTGCGCCTCTCGGAAGCCGCGACGTAGCGCCGCGCCCTTGCCTTGGTTGTGCGGCTGCAGGACGACCCTGACCCGCTCGTCCGCCGCCGCGATCTCGGCGAGGATCTCGCGGGTCGAGTCCGTGCTGCCGTCGTCGACGATGATCAGCTCGATCTCAAAGGCCTGCGCGAGGACCTGGTCGACTATTGTGCGGATTGTGGCCTGCTCATTGAAGCAGGGCATGACGACCGAGAGCTTCACGTCGTTGCTCCCCGGGGTTCGGCCAACGCCGCCCCTGGCGCGGGCCGGTCCCGCTCGTATTCTCTTTCGATTACAGCGGCTTCCTGCAGATGCAGTGGAGGCTCTTGCCGAGCGGCGGGACCATATGTCTTTCGACGAATGCGGTCAAGGGAACGCCGATTTTGTCGTAGAATCGGGCGCTTCCAGGGTCAAAGTCGCGGCGCTTGAGGATACGCCCCATGACCAGCCAGGGAGCGACGCCGAGCACGTCGAAGTAGCGCAGGCGCTCGACCTCGAGCCCGGCGCCGTTCACAGCGGCTCGCAGGCCGTCGGCTGTGTACCGCCGGACGTGCTGCACCTTGGCGTCGAGGCTGCCGTAGAGCCAGGGCAGCGCTGGTACGAAAAGCAGCAGTCGGCCGCCAGGGCGCAGCGTGGCTGTCAGATCGATGAGCAGCTCGCGGTCGTCGTCGATGTGTTCGAGGACGTTGATCAGCAAAGCCGCGTCGAATCCCGGCGCGCGGTCGGCGTCCGGTACCTGATCGAGTCGGCCGCGCAGGACGCGCGCCTGCCGGAAGCCGGCGACCCGGTCGCGCAGGCGGGCGTGCAGGTTGGGGGCTGGTTCGACCAGCAGCGTCTCGCTGGTCGCCGCCACGTAGTGGATGGCGACGTTGCCGATGCCGGCGCCGACCTCGATGACTCGGGCTGCCGCGAGGTGGTCGCGGAAGGGCGCGAGGATCCAGCTGGTGTAGCGCGGCATGTCGCTGAGGGCCTCCAGGTCGCGTCCCTCGTAGAAGTCGGCGTCGTCGCCCTCTGCAGCCTCGGCTGGCGACCGCGCCGCGCGGGCGCTCGCATCCTCGCTTGCCCCCGCCCGCTGTCGCCTGCCTGCCCCGACCATCGCTGCTCCCTTCGCCGTTCGTGCCGCATACGGCCCTGCGGCCGTGCCCCTTGGTCGTGCTACTGCGCTGCGGTCGTGAACCGCCACTGCAGGACCTCTTGAGCGCCGGGGAGCTTCAGCTCAAGACGGACCCTGTAGGTGCGCGCCGCAGCGAGCGGGCTGTTGGCGTACAGCACGACGGTCCGCGTGTCGAAGGCGGCCAATGTCGGGTCGTTGGCCTTGTCGAGCCAGACGTGTGCGACGTCTGTGCCCGTGTCTTCGTCGATCAGACGATGGGCAAGCACCTCGAATGCGCCCGGCATCCTGGCGCTGATCACCGGTCCGGAGGGGTAGCCCGCCGGCGGCGCGGGTGGCTGGGGGCCTTCATTGCCAAGCCAACGTCGCGCCACACCTTCCTGCCCCGGCACCGGGTATACGACGATCGCTGTGCCGTCTTCGCCGCCGGCGCTGGTGTTCATGACCTCCGCGCTGGTACCGCCCGCCTTGGCCAGGCCCACGCCGACGAATTCGGTGCGTGGGTCGACCAGCGGCAGGCGGTGGTAGACCGTCTCCAGCCAGCCCTGCATGGCTCCCTGCGCGCTGCCCGTGAACGCCATCACCTCGGCGCCCGGCGCACCACCGAAACCGGCCGCTGCCATCCTCTGGCCGAAGTTCGCGCCAGTGAATCCGTCGCCGAAGCTCGCGTCTTCGGCGTGGGGGCTCAACCCGGCCGCGCTGTATTGGGTCGCATGGGCGACGTAGAAATCCGCGTGGGCCTGTGCGGCCTGAGCGATCGAGGCGAGCTGCGTCGCCGGCGGCACCCCGACGGCCGCTCGGATGCTGTTGAGCGACACCAGCCCTTGCAGCTGACCAGCGCTCAGGCCCTCGGGTTGTTTGGGCTCTTCGAATGTGCGCGACGGTCCTGGGTGGATCGTGCCGGTCGACG
>CALGHC010000599.1 GCA_937915965.1 uncultured Myxococcales bacterium | reverse complement strand
GGTGCGGTAGTTGGACGCCGGCACCGCAGGCGTGGGTTCCATGACGAAGCGTTCAATGCGCTGCCACATGTTGCCGCTCGGGTCGGGACGCGCTCAGGGAGCTTGATTTGAAGACCAGATGCGCCAGGACCGGCATCGGGCACCTGGCGCCGCACCCTACCCCGCTCGGGCGCAGCGATGCCAGACCTTGAGCGGGCCGTTGTGCTGAATGCCGACGCGGATGGCGGGCGACGGCGCGTTGGTGCGGGCTTCGCGGAGGACCGACCGTAGGATGGGCAGCGCGGTGGCAGCAGGGCGAAAGGCCGGTCGGCAACTCAAGGCGCCTGGTCCATGCCGTTGCTGCGTCGGCCTAGGGCGCCAGTGGTTGGTCGTTGGTGTGGCAATGGACGCCTCCGCCCGCGTTCCATGACTCCAACATCTCGATCACGTAGACATCGCGACCGGGGAACCAGGACTCCAACTGAGCCTTGGCGTTGGCGTCGGCCGCAAGATGGCCAAAGCCAACGGTGATCACGAACCCGTTCCCCACCATCCAGTTCAAGTAGTCCGTGTCGAAGACCTGTCCCTGAAAGGTCACCTTGCCTTCGAAGGGCCAGCGGATCACCGTGAAGCCAGCCGCCTCGATCTCGGCTGCGGCACCGTCGAAGATCTGGTCGTCGACGTCACCAGGCTGGCACGCGCTCTCGGTCGAGCAATCCGCCACGACCACCCGGTCCGCGTCAATGAACCGGGCGATGCCGTCGACGTGTCCGCCGGTCAGGTCACCAGTGGGGGCACCGTCGATCAGCACGACTCGGGAGACACCGAAGTGTTGCTGCATGGCCTCGACGACCTGCGCTTCGGTGATGCCCGGGTTGCGGTTGGGATCGCCAATCACGGTCCAGTTGAGGATGACGCCGTCGTGGCCATTGAACTCGAGGTCACCGCGCTCGTGCACGATCGGCACGGGATCCACCGGCAGCCCGAGGTACTGCCCTACCCAGTCGGGGACCGAGTTGTCGTCCGTGTAGGTCACGAGCTTCCCGAAGGCTCCCCCCCACGCGTTGAACTCCCAGTTCTGGATCCGCAGCACGCCGTCTTGAATGACGTAGCGCGGACCGTTGTCTCGCATCCAGGCGTTGTCGTTGGGCACCATGTGCCAGACGGTCCGAAAGCCCTCCGGCGTGGGCGCACCGTCGGCCACCGCCGTGGAGAGTCCCCCCTGGGTCTCCAGCGCGGTCCGGGCGGCGTTGCGCGTCGCCATGTCGTGCGTGAGGATGTGCATGTCCTCGTAGCGAATCGTGGTCGCCACGACCTTGGCGAGGCCCTCCTCGTAGGTCGATTCGTAGCTCCGTGGCCACTGCAGCCACACCGCCGCCTGCGGCTCCCACTCGGCGGGAACGCGTGTGCTCCCGTCCGCGCCGCCAGCGTCACTGTCGGCGCCGGTGGTCATCGCCACGTCTACCGCCGACTCACCTGCGTCGCTCGAACCGTCGATCGTCTCACTCGCTGGAGCGATCTCCGACGCGCAGGCCGCACCGAGAACGCACACCGCCACAACAATCTTGTTGTTCACTCGCATACGCACGCCGGCCAGCCCCTCCGCCGGGGAGCGCCACGCGGCAAACGCAGCCGCCCCACGGGTTCCGGTCCAGTGCAGCCGTGCATTGGCTGGCGCTTGGCGGCCGTCTTGTTCCTTCATCAACCCCACCCATGGCGCCGCCAGACGCGCCGAGAGGCCGTGCGTGCGCTGAAATGCGTCTGCCTCCGTTCCTGACTCTCTTCAGCCACTCCCATGAGCGATGGCCGAGTCCGTTCGACAGCCAACAATCGCTGGAGCCTCCCCTATCAACTCATCATCCAGCAAAGCCTCAACCATAAACAACGCAAAATCGACACGACGCGTGCGGTTGCTCTCCAGGATCGCATCCCCGACATGCCGACTCCAGACCGGCAGTCCCTCGCTCTCGCCTTCCTCGAGGTCACTGCCGCGCACCACAGTCCAGCGCGCGTCGCTGTCGAAGACCCGCCTGCAAGCCTCCACCTGATCGTCAATCTCCACCGCGCGAAGGACCTTGCCAAGCCAGCCAAAGGCCTTTACCAGCCGCAGGAACTTCTGCGAATACTGGTCCTTGCCATCGCGGCTGATATGCCAACCGCACGAGAAGACCAGCCGCGCCTCCGGATGGGCAAAATCAAGGACCGCCTGCGCCGTTCCAGACGCGTACTGCTGAACGCCCCACGGCACCAGAACCACGAGCACACCCTGGCACCCGGCTACCGCACGCCGGATGACCTCACGGTCGTTTGTCGCGCCCGGAATCACGGTGATCCGCCCCGCGAAGCGGTCCAACTTCTTGACGCTCTTGGGGCGACACACCCCCACGACCTCGTAGCCTCTGTCGAGCGCGCGCTGAACCATGTACTGGCCGAGCTTCCCAGACGCTCCAATGATGCTGACTCTCATCGGCCTACCTCCAATCGGCTCGTCAGGCGCCGGCACGAGCGACAAATTCCCAGGCCTACGGACGGGTGGGGCAGCCGGGCCGGCGACGTGCTTGACGAACTCAAGATCAATGACGCGGTCGCCGAGCACCGTTCGGTCGCCGCGCGACTTCAGGTGGGCGAGGTGTGCCGGGATCCAACAGGTCCGCCGCTCACCCTGCCGCATCGCCAACAGCGCGCGCTGCCAACCATCTATGGCCTTCTCGACTTGCAACTCCCTGGGCTGCCGCTTGCGCCACGTGGTTGCCTTCAACTTCCCATCCGTCGACCACGCGCTGTAGTGGATGGTGACGGTATCACCCATGGCAGGCCGCCGATCGCCCATGCCCGCTCGCACGACGCGACAAGCGATACCGTCCTTGAGGACCACGTTCTCGGGTCGCGCGCCGACATCAGCTGGGGGGCGTTGGCGCGCTGCGGCCTCGGCCTTTGGGTCTGAATCGGTGGCTTCGGACCGGGCCTCGTCGGCGACGGCGATGTCCTTTGCGGCGACAGCCACTGGCTTTGCAACGACGGGCACTCGCTGGGCAGCCTCGCTGGCGCCCTTGCACTTGAGACGGACCCCAGCGAGGTGGAAATCGTAGCCATAGGTTTCATCGCCCCAGCTCCCAATTGTTATCTCGTTTGCGTCCGCCAGGTCATCGTAGCTCCCTGCCAGCTTCTCGCGAGCGTCGACGAATAGCGCGTATGCGCTTCCCCGGCGAGATATCTTCAGCCACTTGAGTGTGCCATGTGTGAGCGCGGCAAAGGCGTATCGAGGCACTCGGCTCTCCGGCTGGTTGCACCTGACGCCAATGGAAGATGGCCGCCTGCG
>CALGHC010000598.1 GCA_937915965.1 uncultured Myxococcales bacterium | reverse complement strand
ACGCGATCGTGCCAGCGACGCGATCGTGCCAGCGACGCGATCGTGCCAGCGACGCGATCGTGCCAGCGACGCTCCGGGCGAGCGCCGCACTTGCCGGGCGACGGTCAAGCGGCGACAGGGTACGCGGCGCCACACGCGCGCAGCAACCAAGAACGACCGCCGACCCACTCGCGCGGGAGGCTCCAGTCCGGAGAAGGGCTGCGCTCTGGACGGCTGTCGGCGCCAACGATAGCCTGCACTCCGGCACAAGCGGCGCGCACAGGCCGCGTCCAGTGCCGGGGGGAACGCATGGATACTTGGACTCGAAACGCCACCGTCACCTGTTTCGCCGTCGCGCTGGCCGCGGCGTGCTCGTCGGGCGGCAACAACCCGCAGGGGGCGGGGGCGAACCCATCCTCCAAGGCGGACGTAGGCCAGGCGGACACGATATCGCTCGCCGACGCAGCGACCGCAGACGCGGCCAGCGACGAAGACGTGCAGACCGCCGACGGAACCGCTCCCAGTGACGTCGGTGACGACGCAGGCGCTGGCGACACGGCTGAGCCAAGCGACGGCCACGGCGATTCCACGGCGGGCGACAGCGCGACCGGCGACGCGGATGAAGATGCAGGCGAGGACGTGCAGGGCGACGCCGTCGAAGATACCGGCGTGGACGTCAGCGTCGACGTCAGCGTCGACGTCAGCGAGGACATCCTCGACCCGTGCGCTGGTGTCGACTGCGACGACGGCGACCCTTGCACCACCGACGCATGCGACGAAGCTGTCGGCTGTACGCACGGCGCAATCGCCGGTTGCCTCGTCGAGCAGCCGCCCTGCAGCGACGACGCGGACTGCGACGGCGGCGCCTGCGAGGCGACGACCAACAGTTGCGTGGGCTGCCTGGCCGACGACGACTGCGCGACCGGCGCGCTGTGCGTTGCCCAAAGCTGCGAGTCGGCCCCGGCCTGTGCATCAGACACCGAATGCGACGCAGTTTGCGACCCAATCGCCAAGCTCTGCGCTGCGTGCGTCGTCGACGCTGACTGCGGCGACACCCAGGCGTGCGTGCTGCACGCCTGCGTGGATGCCAAGCCATGCGAATCGAGCAAGGAGTGCGATCTCGTCTGCGACGCGCAGAAGGGCATCTGCGTGCAGTGTGCCAGCAACGATGATTGCGCGGTCGGTGATCACTGCACCGCCGCCCGCGCGTGCGCGAAGCCACTGTGCAAAGGCGTCTTGTGCGCGGGCGCGACCGTCTACGCATGCAAGGCAGACGGCAGCGGATTCGAAGACGGCGTCTTGTGCGACGACGGCAAGGACTGCACCGCAGATTCGTGCGCCTCGGGTCAGGGTTGCGTGGCCAGCGCAGACGACGGTGCATGCAACGACGACACGGCCTGTACCGAGGACGCGTGCGACGCGACCACCGGAGCGTGCAGCCACGCCGCCGCGGCCGGCCCGTGCGACGACGGCGACGCCTGCACGGCCGACGACACCTGCTCCGATGGCGTCTGCGCTGGTGGCGCCCCAACCGACTGCGACGACGGTGATGCGTGCACCAACGACAGCTGTGACCCCGAGAGCGGCTGCACGGCGGCTGCCAATTCCAACCCATGCGACGACGGCGACCCGTGCACCGGGGGCGAGGTGTGCGATGCCGGCTCCTGTGCCGGCGGCGCGCCGGTCTGCGACGACGACAACGCATGTACCGACGACAGCTGCGACCCGCTGACCGGTGGCTGCAGCCACACGGCAAAGCCCGGCTGCAGCGGCGGCAAGGGCGCGTGTAGCGTCGACGGCGACTGTGCCAGCGGGCTGTGCGATGTGGCGATCCACACCTGCGTTGATTGCCACGACGACGGCGACTGCGACGCGGGCCAGCTTTGCCAAGCGATGACCTGCAAGCCGATGCCCGACTGCAAGTCGGACATCGACTGCAAGTCCACCAACCAGGTCTGCGACAAGCCGCTCGGCCTCTGCGTCGACTGCGTGACGTCACTGGACTGCATCGGTGAGGCCGTATGCGTCGACCACGCCTGCCTGCCAGCCAAGCCGTGCCAGACGTCGAAGCAGTGCGACAAGGTGTGCGACACCGACGCGGGCGTGTGTGTGTCTTGCGTCAGCAGCGACGACTGCGGCGACGCGACCTGGTGCAACGCCAGCGGCGAGTGCATCGCGGACCTGTGCAGCGGCTCCGCATGCGCCGCCGGCGGCTTCTATGTCTGCAACGCCGACGGCAGCGGCTACGAGCTCAACACAGCGCTTTGCGACGACGGCAACGCGTGCACCTCGGACTCGTGCGACGCGACCAAGAACCCCGCGGGCGGTTGCATCTTCGCCGCCACCACGAGCCCGTGCAGCGACGGCGACGCTTGCACCGACGCCGACGCCTGCGCCGACGGGGCTTGCAAGGCCGGCGCCGCGCTCGACTGCGACGACGACGACGCCTGCACGGCGGACTCGTGCAACCAGGCGACGGGCTGCGTGCATGTCGCGCTCGACAACCCCTGCGACGACGCCAACCCCTGCACGACCGACGTGTGCAAGAAGGACGGTGGCTGCAGCCACGCACCGACCGGGCCGCAGAGCCAGGCATATGAGTTCACAGACAACGGCGTCGACGACGACTGCGACGGCGCGACGGACGAAGCGTCGCCCTGCCAGTCGGCTACGAGCGGCCACGACCCGATCCAGATGGCGAAGGCGATCGATCTCTGCAAATACGTTGTGTCGGCTGACCTCGCCCCCCTCGCCTCCGACAAGTCCGCAGCGGTACGCACGGGCTACGGGCCAGCGATACCACCGAGGTCCGGAGACACATTCGTGGCCCTGTCGACGGGCTACGTCGGCGTGCCGGGGGAGGACGGCTACGCGGCGCCTCAAAAGGGAACGGACCTCAAGAAGAATGGCAAGTTCCCCGACACCAAGTGCGAGAATGTCGGCGCGGTGTTCGACCAGACCGAATGGTCGGTCGGCCTCAAGGTGCCGGCAAACGTGGCCGGATTCGCGATCGACTTCCAGTTCCTGACCACCGAATACCCCGAGTGGAAGGGCAACAAGTACACCGACAAGTTCGTCTTGCTTGTCGCGTCGCAGGCGTTCTCCGGCAACCTCGCGGTGTCGAAGCCGGGGGCGTGCGTCTCGGTCGATAGCCCCCTCATCCAGATCTGCAAGGGCTGCCCGGGCGGCGACGCGCTGCTTGCGGGGACCGGCTACGAGAACGACGCCGGTGGCTCGACCGGCTGGCTGACGGCGACGAGCCCCGTCGTACCGGGCGAGACGATCAAGCTGAGCGCATCGCTCTTCGATGAGGGCGACGGCATCTACGACTCGGCGGTGCTGATTGACGCCTTCCGCTGGCTGCCCGGCCCGGTCGGCCCGCCGACCCTCAAGCCGGCGAAGTAGAGGCGGCGGCGGGAGAGGCGGCGGCGTAGAGGCAGCGACAGCCTGCGTTAGCGGCGGCCGACCATCTCGGTCGACAGCTCGATGACTCGCTCAGCGAGCGTCTGCGCGAAGGCCCACAGCATCTTGATGGCGATGCGCTGGTCCTTCTGGCTCAGGTCGTAGAAGTCCTCACGTGTGAGCCGGAACAGCAAGGTGGTCTGCGAAGCACGCACGGTGGCCGAGCGCTCCTGGCCACGGACCAGCGCGATCTCGCCAAAGTGGCCTCCAGAACCGATCGTGGTCACGACGACGCCATCGACGATCACGTCGACCCGGCCGTCGACGACGATGTAGAGGTCCTGATCCGCCTCGCCCTGGCGGACGATGTCGGCGCCGCTCTCCGCCTCGACCTCTTCGACGTATCGAAGCACGTGCATCAGCTCTTCGTCGGTCAGATGCCGGCAGAAGAAGAGCTCTCGCAACACGGGAATCTTGGCGTCCCAGGTCATCTGCGCGACGACCGCGACGTCGGTCTCGGTGCGGCTGCGGTCGGGCAGGTCGTCGGCGCGGGCGACAATGGCCGTGATGTTGTCGCCGCCGCCGCCATCGTTTGCCAGGTCCACGAGGCGCGCGACGCTATGCTCATCAGGGCGTCCGGCGAGCGCAGCGGCGACCGCTGATTCGTCGCAGTAGTCGGTCAGACCGTCGCTGCAGACCACGAACAGGTCGCCTGGCAATACCTCAATATGCAGTAGATCGGAGTCGACGGTGCCCTTTTCGCCGACCGACCGGGCGATGATATTGCGAAACGGATACGTCTTGACCTCGTCGGGAGTCAGCCGGCCGGCTCGGACCAGCTCCTCGGCCAGCGTGTGATCGGTGGTGATGCGCTGCATGCCGCCGTCGCGCAGGAGGTAGATGCGCGAGTCGCCCACGTGAACGATGAAAGCCGCCGTCGGGCTGAGCAGCAGCGCCGACACCGTCGTCGCCATGCCGGTCTTCTCCGGATCGCGTTGGGCTTCGCTATAGACCTCGTGGTTGATCGCCTCGACCAGGTCCGAGAGCGCATCAAAGACCGCGCGCCGGGTCGCGCCACCGCCACCTTCCGCGTGACAGCGGCTCGCCAGCTGCCGCAGAGGCCCCGCCTGGCGCTCGAAACTGGCGATCACCCAGGCCGACGCGACCTCGCCGGCGACGTGCCCGCCGACACCGTCTGCGACCACGTACAGGCCGTTGCGATCGTCCGCGAGGAAGCGATCCTCGTTGTTGCGGCGACTCTTGCCGACGTCCGTTCGAGCCCAGGAGTGATACGCCATCGTCGACCTCGCCGCGCGGATAGGTGCAGCGCAGGGTACGGCAGGTGGGGACGAGGCGGAAGAGGCAGCCCGGACAGGCAGCCCGGACCGGCAGCCCGGACCGGCTGCTACGGCAGGACGCAGACCGCGGCCTTGCACACCAGACCTTCGCCACAGACCGCAGCGTCGGCCAGGGGGTCGTTTTCGCAGACCCCGGCGTTGCTGCATGTGTCGGTCGTGCAGGCGTTGGCGTCGTTGCAGTCCTCCGCGACCTTGCAGCCAGTGCAAAGCGGCGCGTAGTCCTTGCAGCAGTCGTCGGCGTCCGTGCACACCGCATCGCATTGGCACGCGGCGTCGGCGTCGAAGTCGCCGCAGCGACCCAGGCACGAGCTCTGCGGACCGCCGTGCTTGATCACCAGATCGTCGATGAACCAGCCGGGCGTGTCGTTGGCGACGCTGTCGACCGAGTCAAAGCCAAAGCGGATCTGCACCGTCTTGCCCTGCCATGCCGTGATGTCGAAACGATAGAGGCTCCAATCGCCGGGCGCGTACTCGTTATTTAGCTGTACCGTGGCCGCGGTCTGAAATCCGTCGGTCGACAGCTGAACGAAACGCTGATCGTAGTCGTTGTCTTCCTCGACGCCGTGATACGACCAGAACGCCAGCTCGACGAACTTGCCCGTGCCGATCAGCACCGTCTTGCTGGTGGCCGCGCCGATGACCTGCTGGCCATTGTCGAAGTCCGTACCGCCATTGAAGTTCAGCGAGCAGGCGGGCGACTTCGCGCCCGGGACCGCGGCGGTGCCGTCGATGTGCCAGCCGATGCTGGGCTCTGCGCCCACGGGGTTCATCTGCCAACCGTCGTTCTTGCCGCAAGCGAAGCTGTCCGTGAGGTCGTCGGTGTAGGCGCACACGTCGGTGCCCTGGCAGGCGCCGGCCTTGCACGTGTCGATGGTTGTGCACGCGACGCCATCGTCGCATGCGGTCCCGTCCGCAGCAGGGCCGTTGCTGCACAGGCCAGTCTTGGCGTCACACAGGTCGGCAGTGCACGGGTTGGCGTCATCGCAGGCCTTGGCGGCGCCGACGCACTGGCCAGCCTTGCAGGCGTCTGCGGTCGTGCACAGGTCACCATCACTGCACAAGGCATCATCGGCCTTGGCGGCGGCGGCGCACTTGCCGGTCTTGCTGTCACAGCTGTCGTTGGTGCACGAGTTGGCGTCGTCGCAAGCCTTGGCGTTGCCGCTGCATGCGCCGGTCTTGCACGCATCCTGGTCGGTGCACGCGTCGCCGTCGTCGCACGCCCCGTCGTTGGCCTTGTACTGGCAGCCCTGCTGCGCGTCGCAGAAGTCGAAGGTGCAGACCTCTCCATCGTCACAGCTCTTGGGCTGGGTGGAGCACTTGCCGCTCTGAGCGTCGCACTTGCCGATCGTGCACGGCCCACCGTCGTCGCAGTCGCTGTCGGCGCCGCACTTGACGCACAGGGCGAGGAAGTCGGTGCAACAGTCGTTGAAGTCCATGCAAGCGTTGTCGCACTGGCAGGCGGCCTGGTCGTCGTAGTCGCCACAGCGATCCTGGCACGAAGCAGCCTGGGGCACACCAACCTGAATCTTCAGGTCGTCGACGAACCAGCCGACGGTGCCATTTGCGACGCTATCGACTGAGTCGAAGCGCAATCGCACGCGGATCTTCTTGCCGAGCCAGCCGGTCAGCGGCATCGCGAGCTCGGTCCAAGCGCCCAGCCCCACGGCGTTGTCGAGCTTGACCGACTGGATCTTCTCCTTGAAGCCGTCGTCCGAGACCTCGACGTAGCGCAGGTCGTAGTTCTCCTCGTCCTCGACGCCGTGATACGACCACAGCACCAGCTTCGCGTCCGCGGCTGCGGGGACCTGCAGCTCGCCGGAGAGCGCAGCCGCGACGATGACGCCACCGTTGTCGAAATCGGTGCCGTTGTTCAGGTTCAGCGAACAAGACGGCGAGTGGAACCCCGGGCTCTTGGCGGTCGCGTCGACGTGCCAGCCCACGGCCGGCTCCTTGTTGTCGGGGGTGAAGCTCCAGCCGGCGGCCTTGCCGCAGTCGAAGGGCTCAGTGACAGCGTCCGAGTAGTCGCAGAAGTCCTTGCCCGCGACGCATTTGCCCGCTTTGCACGTGTCGCTGTCGGTGCATCCCGAACCGTCCTGGCAGGCGTCGCCGTCTGCCTTGGCGATGTGGCTGCACGCGCCGGTCTTGGAGTTGCACGCGTCCGTGGTGCACGGCTGCCCGTCGTCGCAGTCAGCGACAACACCAGCGCAACCCTTGTCCTTGCAGACGTCGTCGTTGGTGCACGCGTTGCCGTCATCGCAGGGTGTCGACGCGGCGACGGCAGCGTAGACACATGCGCCGGTAGTCGCGTCGCAGGTGTCGGCGGTGCAGATGTTGGCGTCGTCGCAGACCTTGGCCTGGCCTGCGCACGTGCCGTCCTTGCACACGTCGTCGCTGGTGCAAGCCTTGCCGTCGTCGCAGCCAGCGACGTTCGCGGTGGCGACGCAGCCGGCCTTCTTGTCGCAGACATCGTCGGTGCACGGGTTGCCGTCGTCGCAGACCTTGACCTTGCCGGCGCAGACGCCCTTGCTGCAGGCGTCGCCGTCGCTGCACGCGTCGCCGTCACTGCACGCAGCCCCGTCGTTGCCAGCCTTGTGGCCGCAGAGGCCGTCGGGAGCGCAGGTATCGGCGGTACAGGCGTTGCCGTCATCGCAGTCGGCCGCGTCCTTGCAGCCCGTGCACAGCGGCACGTAGTCGTTGCAGCAGTTGCCGGCGGCGGCGCAGCCCGCGTCACATTGGCAGGGCGCGCCGACGGTGTTCTCACCGCAGCGCCCGCTGCAAGTAGCGAGCTTGCCGCCCTCTACCGAGACGTCGTCGACGAACCAACCGGCGGTGTCGTTCGCGATGTGGTCGACCGAGTCGAAGCGGAAGCGGAACTGCACGGTCTGACCGATCCACTTGCCCAGCGGCACCTCGACGTCACTCCAAGCCTTCCACGCCTTGTCGTTGTCGAGCTGAATCGACTCGATCTCCTTGCTGAAACCGTCCGACGAGATATCCACCCAGCGCTTGTCGTAGGTGTTGGTCTTCTCGACTCCATGCCAGCTGGCAAACTTCAGGAGGGCGTCGCCGGCCGCAGGCAAAGCCACCTTCGGCGAGACGGCGGTCCCCTTGACCACCTTGCCGTCGTCGAAATCGGTGCCATTGTTGAAGTTCAGCGAGCATCCAGCCGACTTCGGTGCTGGCTCGATGGGCGTGGCGTCGATGTGCCAGGCGATCGTCGGCTCGGCGGCGTCCGGGTCGAAGGCCCAGCCCTTGTTGACACCACAGCCGAACGGATCGCTGAAGACACCCTCGAAGAGGCAGCTGTCGACGCCGGCGCACTTACCAGCCTTGCAGGTGTCGCTGCTGGTGCACGCGTCGCCATCGTCGCAGGGCTTGCCGTCTGGGATGACCGCGTTGCTGCAGTCGCCGGTCTTGGCGTCACACACGTCGGTCGTGCACAGATCGCCGTCGTCACAGCTCTTCGCGTCGCCCGTGCAGGCGCCCTTGCCGCATGCGTCACCGCTGGTGCAAGCGTCGCCGTCGTCGCAAGGAGTCGTGTGGTCGAGGTTCTCGTGGCTGCAGCCGGCGTCGCCGCAGGCATCCTTGGTGCAGGCGTTGCCGTCATCGCAGCCCGGGTTCGAGCCGGAGCACTGACCCGCCTTGCAGCGGTCGTTCTCGGTGCACGCGTCGCCGTCGTCACAGAGGGCCTCGTTGGCAACCGAGACGCAGCCCTTGGCCGCATCGCAGCCGTCGTCCGTGCAGACATCGCCGTCGTCGCAGGGCACAGCGGCGCCCGCGCACTGGCCGTCCTTGCATGCGTCATCCTCCGAGCAGGCGTCCCCGTCGTCGCAGGCCTTCTTGTTGGCGCTGTGGGTGCAGCCGGTGTCGACCTGGCAGGCATCGTCTGTACACGCGTTGGCGTCATCGCAGTCGGTCGCGGCGCCGGGCAGGCAGACGCCGCCCTCGCAACCGCCGTTGCCGGTGCAGAGATCGCCGTCATCGCAGGCAGCGCCTTCGGCAGCGGCCGTGTGCTTGCAGCCCGTCGCCGGATCGCAGTCGTCGACCGTGCAGGCGTCGCCATCCGAACACTCGATCGGCGCGGTCACGCATGCGCTGTCGATACACGCGGTGTAACCGCAAGCGTCACTAGCCGGGCAGTCCGCATCGACCTCGCAAGCGACGGGCCCACCGCAGACCTCGTCGAGGTCGGCGCAGCAGTCACCATAGTCGACGCAGCCGGGGTCGCACTGGCAGCTGGCGCTGTCGTCGTACTCACCGCAGCGGTCCACGCAGGACCCAGGCGGCGCCGTAGCGTCGCCGCCGTCGCCTTCCCCGCTGCCGTCGGTGGCGCCGCCGCCGTCAGGAATCACGACCGTGCCGTCGCCGCTGGCGTCGCCCTCGTCCTCGCACAGCTGCGCGTAGTCGCCGCAGCAATCGCCAACCTGAGCGCAGGTGCTGTCGCACTGGCATGCAGCGCTGCCGTCATAGGTGCCGCAGCGCTCGGCGCAGGAGCCAGAGTCCACGTCACTACCTGTACCGTCGTCGATCGGCGCGACGTCCGTCGTGGTGTCGTCGTCGAGTGGGTTGGCCCCATCGGCCGCACGGTTGGCGCCGTCCTCGGTTCCGCCGTCGCCGAACTGATAGCCGTCGGCGCCACCGCCGCCACCACCGCCGCCGCTACCGCCGCTACCACCTTCAGGGGCCTCGTCACCGCACGCTGCAACTAGCGCGATCACGCCGATCACGGCGGCAAAGCTCCCAAGGCGGCGTAGGTGGTGGTGACGAAGGGAGGCGGCTATCTGGAGGGACTGCTTCATCATCGAACTCCGTGCACGGCGACTGGGGCGAGGCCGTGCGGTATCAAATCGTCCACCGCGGCGCGTCAGCGGCGGCGGGCTGCACCATCAAAGGTGCCGTCGTTACGTGCCTTTCCAGGAAATTCGCGAGTTCCTGGGGCTGGCGGGGCGCGGAGGATGCCGATCGGGGCGTGCGAGGTCAATGGAAAAAGGAACCCCGTCCATCGTCGATGGGGTCACGCCACCAGAGAGGAC
>CALGHC010000597.1 GCA_937915965.1 uncultured Myxococcales bacterium | reverse complement strand
ACCGGCTCGGTGAGCGCACCGAAGAGCTGCGTAGCGTCTCACGGGGCCTCTGCGGCGGTGACGGCGAAGGCGACCTTGCCGCGCTGCGCCAGCGCCTCCACAGCCTCGCCGGCTCGGCGGGCACCTTCGGGCAACCCGACCTCGGGGCACAGGCGCGGGTGCTCGAGCGGGTCGCGGAGACGATGCTGGCCGACGGGGCGGCGGCGACGACGGCTCAGATCGCCGACCTCTGCCATGGGGTCGACCGGCTGACGGCGTCGATGCAACGCATCGCCACCGGCGCGCCCGGATCGTTCGGCTTGGCCATGGCATCGATCGCCAAGACATCGCGCGATGGCCGCACCGGCGAGATCCTCATCGTCGAGGACGACCTCGACACCGCCGAGGAGCTGCGCTGCCAGTTGGTCGCGTTCGGCTATACCGTCCAGACATTCGCCAGCCCGACAGGCGTGCTGGAGACGGTCGCGCTCGGTTCGACGGCGGCGCTGCTGGTGGACGTCCATCTGGGCAAGGACGCGCTCGCCGGGCCACGGCTGGTCGCTGAGCTGCGAGCGGCCGGTCACGTCGACGTGCCGGCGGTATTCGTCAGCGTGCGCGATGACTTTGACGCGCGCCTTGCGGCGGTGCGCGCCGGCGCGAACGGCTACGTCACCAAACCCATCGACGCGGCGGACCTGGTCACCGCCCTGGACGGCCTGACGGGGAACGAGCGCCGCGAACCGTTCCGCGTCCTGCTGGTCGACGACGATGCGCTCCTCCTCGCCGCCAACACGCTCGCCTTGCAGCAGGCTGGCATGTCGACCCGCGCCCTGACCAGCCCCGCCACTGTCCTCGACGAGATCGCCGATTTCGATCCGGACGTGCTGTTGCTCGACATGTACATGCCGGACGCGACGGGCAGCGAGGTCGCCTCGGTGGTGCGGCAGATCGACACTTTTGCGGGGCTGGCCATCGTCTTCCTGTCGACCGAGGACGATCCGGCGCGACAGGCAGAGGCGATGCGAATGGGCGCGGATGACTTCATCTCCAAGCCCATCGGTGCGATGCAGCTGGTGACCGAGATCGAACAGCGCGCGGCTCGGCACCGCTCGCTGCGGCGGCTGACGCTGCGCGACGGCCTCACCGGGCTGCTCAATCGCGACGCGACCCGCGAGCGGCTGATCGCCGAGGCATCCCGAGCTGGGCGGCGGCGCTCACCGCTGGCGATCGGCATGGTCGACATCGACCACTTCAAGCGCGTCAACGACACCCACGGCCATGGCGTGGGCGATCGGGTGCTCAAGGCGGTCGGCCGGCTCCTTCGGCAGCGTCTGCGGACCAGCGACGTCGCGGGTCGCGTCGGCGGCGAAGAGTTCGCCATCGGCCTGCCCGACTCGGGTCTGAAGAGCGCGTTGGCTGTCTTCGACGAGCTGCGCGTTCAACTGAGCCGACTGCGTTTCCACGTCGACGCTGGCGAGCTGAGCGTGACCATCAGCGGAGGCGTCACCTTGGTCGCGCCAGGCGAATCGATCGACGCCGCGCTCGCCCGCGCCGACGCGGCGCTGTACGAGGCCAAGCGCGCGGGCCGCAACCGCGTCATCGCTGGCGGCAGCTAGGCTGCCTCGAACCACACGCAAGCGCCGCGACCGAACGCCCTCGTGCCACCGCATCGGGCCATGGCGACCGCCGTGGATCGTGCCATGTGGCACGAACGCGGTCGCCAAGCAGCCCGAGACACCCGAGACACCCGAGACACGCCGAGACGTCAGGGACCGTCGGCGCTGGCGGCAGACTGTCTCTTCGGCACCGAATCTTGTCGCACCGCTATTCGCGCAACCTCTTAATATTCAAGATAGACACGCACATTATTCCCGTGTCACAGCCCGGTTGGCACGGCCCTTGCGGTAGTGGATGGCAGCGGCGCACCAACGCGCCATCGGCAACGGCCAGCAGCCTGGCGCAGCCGCACAGTACGACCCCATCGCCGCCCACGGAGCGCGGCCCGCAAGGAGACCGACCATGTTCAAGTCACTGTCCCGCACGACGCGCACCTTCGCCCTCCTCCTCGGATTGGCGATCCTCTCGACCTCCATCGCGCTGCCGGCGAGCGCCCAGAGCTCGCGGGGCGGCACCACAGAGCTCGGCCTCTTCCTGGGCTGGAAGATCTACAGCGACGACAACGAGCTGGGCTACTTGAACCAGCGCGACAGCGTGCCCGACGACGGCATGACCTTCGGTGGTCGCGTCGGCTACAACCTCACGGACCGCCTCGGTGTCGAAGCCGAGCTGGAGTACGTCGCCTCGACCTTCCGAGACACCGGCGCCGCCGCGGGGATCCTGGGTTGGCGGGGCAGCGCGCTCTTCCACTTCATGACCGGCGGCTTCCGGCCGTTCGTGCTCGCTGGCGTTGGCGGCGAGACGCTGCTCGACAGCCAGCCTGGCGTCGTCGAGGACACGGACTCGGCCTTCCATCTGGGCCTGGGCGCCAAGGTCGATGTGACGCGCGCCTTCGCGCTGCGAGGCGATGCCCGCTACATCAACATGCCCGGCATCGTCGACACCACGTCAAACAACTGGGAGTTCACGCTCGGCGCCTCGTTCACCCTGGGTCTCGCCCCCGACGACAGCGACGGCGACGGCCTCAACGACGCGGTCGACCGCTGCCCGACCGAGGCGGAGGACAAGGACGGCTTCGAGGACAGTGACGGTTGCCCCGACCTCGACAACGACGCCGACGGAGTCGCCGACAGCGCCGACAGCTGCCCCGACGAGGCCGAGGACAAGGACGGCTTCGAGGACGCGGACGGTTGCCCGGACCTCGACAACGACCGCGATGGCATCGCCGACGCCAGCGACAAGTGCACAGACAAGGCCGAGGACCGCGACGGCTTCGAGGACGACGACGGCTGCCCGGACCTCGACAATGACCGTGACGGCATCGCCGACAGCGCCGACAAGTGCCCCAACGAGTCTGGCGTCGCCGCCGAAAAGGGCTGCCCGGTGCGTGACCGCGACCACGACGGCATCGCCGACAACCTCGACAAGTGCCCCGACGAGGCCGAGACCTTCAACGGAATCAAGGACGACGACGGCTGCCCGGATGCCAAGGCCACCGTGATCATCACCTCCAAGGAGATCAAGATCCTCGAGAAGGTCTACTTCGACACCGGCAAGGCGAGCATCAAGTCCGTCAGCTTCACGCTGCTCGACACGGTCGCCACCGTGCTCATGGCCCACCCGGAGATCAGCCTGATCATCATCGAGGGCCACACCGACGACGTCGGCAAGGACGACGCCAACCTCGCGCTGTCCGAGGGCCGGGCACAGTCGGTGCGGACCTATCTCATCGAAAAGGGCATGGCCGAGGCCAGGCTTGAGGCACACGGCTTCGGCGAGACGGCGCCGGTCTGCGGCAACGTCGCCGAGCTCGAGGGCAACAAGCGCAAGAACCGCAAGGCGATCGCCGCCTGCCGGGACGAGAACCGCCGCGTGCAGTTCCGCATCGGCGCCGTCAACGGCAAGCGGGTCGAGCCGACCGACTCGGTGACCATCGAGCGCACGGAGACCAAGCGCCCCTAGGCGGAGTCGCCGCCTGGTGAGGCGTCGCTTCTACAACGCCCAACCGCGCGCGCCCGGTGCCTCGATGAGGCGCCGGGCGTGTGCGTTTGGGCGGTAGCGCGAGACAAGCC
>CALGHC010000596.1 GCA_937915965.1 uncultured Myxococcales bacterium | reverse complement strand
GGAGCCGGCGCCGACGACGGCCGGGAAGACGGCGCTGTCGCCGCGGTCTACAGCGTCGCGGCGGCGCGGGCGCTGCCCGAGCCCCGGCGCCCGCGCAACGTGCGCATCCACCACCTGCGCAAGATGAAAGAGCGCGGCGAGCGAATCACAGCGGTGACCTGCTACGACGCGACCTTCGCGCGCCTGGTGGACGACGCTGGTATCGAAGTGGTGCTGGTCGGCGACTCGCTGGGCAACGTCATCCAAGGGCAGCAGACTACCCTGCCGGTCACGGTCGATCACATGATCTACCACTGCGCTGCCGTCGCCCGCGGCCTGGAGCGCGCCCACCTGGTCTGCGACCTGCCGTTCATGAGCTATCACAGCGTCGAGGTCGCGCTGCCGAACGCGGCGCGCCTGATGGCCGAGGGACGTGCCCACGCGGTGAAGCTCGAAGGCGGCCTCGCCGTAGTGCCTGTCGTCGAGCGGCTGGTTGGCAACGGCATCCCCGTGATGGGGCACATCGGCCTGACGCCGCAGTCGGTCCATCAGCTCGGGGGTCACCGTATCCAGGGCAAGGGCGAGGAAGCACGCAGCCATCTGATCACCGCGGCGCGCGCGCTGCAGGCGGCGGGCGCCTACAGCCTGGTCCTTGAGGGGATCCCGGCCACCCTGGCGGCCGAGATCAGCGCGGCGCTCGAGATCCCGACCATCGGCATCGGTGCTGGCGACGGCTGCGATGGCCAGATCCTGGTCCTCTACGATCTGCTCGGCCTCAACCCCGACTTCAAGCCAAAATTCCTCAAGCGCTTCGGCGAGCTCGGCGCGGCAACCCGGGACGCCCTGGGTCAGTTCCGTGCGGAGGTTCGCGACGGCCGCTTTCCCGCTGAAGAACACGCCTACGTCGACCCGACCGAAGCCAGCACCGAGACCCCGGTGCCGGTCCAGGCAGCGGGCTGATGGCCGCCGAGGCGCAATCCACAGAGACGCTCGGAGGCGTCCGCCTCGCCCGAACTATCGCCGAGGTGCGCGCCTTTGTGGCTGATGCCCGCGCCGCCGGCGAGCGGGTCGGGCTGGTGCCAACGATGGGGGCCCTGCACGAGGGCCACCTGTCGCTGATCGACGTCGCTCGATGCCACGCAGAGCGGGTCGTCGTGACGATCTTCGTCAACCCCATGCAGTTCGCACCCAGCGAGGACTTCGACACCTACCCCCGTCCACTTCGCGACGACTGCGCAGCGGCCGCAGCGCGCGGCGCCGCTCTGGTCTTCGCGCCGAGCGCGGCGCAGATGTACACGGATGGCTTCCAGACGCATGTCGAGGTCGAAGAGGTCACCCGCGACCTGTGCGGAGCGAGCCGGCCCCATTTCTTCCGGGGCGTGACTACGGTGGTGCTCAAGCTGCTCAACATCGCGATGGCCGACGTCGCGGTCTTCGGCGAGAAGGACTTCCAGCAGCTACAGACCCTGCGCCGGATGGTGCGCGACCTCGATCACCCCACCCGGATACTTGGCGCGCCGACGGTCCGCGAGGCGGATGGTCTGGCGATGAGCTCGCGCAACGCGAGGCTGCCCGCTGAGGCGAGAACGGCAGCGGCAGCGATCCCAGCGGCGACTGAAATGGCGCGTTCACGGGTTGCCGCCGGGGAGACCGAAGCTGAAGCGCTGTGCGCCGACGTAGCGGCGGTTCTGAAGGCTGCGGGCGGGCAGGTGGACTACGTTCGCATCGCCTGCGCCGAGGAGCTCGTCAAGCTCATCCGCGTCGACCGACCCGCTCGCCTCTTCGTCGCTGTCTCGTTCGGCGCAGTGCGTTTGATCGACAACGTCGCCCTGCCAGTTTCGCAGGCCGGGCCGTGACGTAGCAGCCGCGCCAGCGCGCCCGCTTGCATGGATGCAATCCCGGCGGCCGTCACCGCCACCCGCCAGGGACCGGACAGAAGCGGGCAGATCGGGGCGCTCTGGGGGCCTGACTTCACCCGAAAACGGCAACCACGCGTCCATTCGTCGCGCCCGGCGGGCGCCCGCCGCGGCGAATAATGCAACGCCGGGAAGTCCTTGACGCCAAACCCTTCAATCCCTACCATGCGCCGCCTCGCAACCGCGCGGATACGTGCGGGCCCGCACCGTGCTGGCCGCGGCCAACCTACCGAGAAGGCGCAAGCCATCTCCGGGGGGGGAAGCGAAGCGAGGCGACAGAACGAGCGACAGAACGAGCGATAGAACCAGCGATAGAACGAATCTGTGATCCCCCGCCGCGCAGGTGGGCCAGGAGAGAGAAAATGAACAAGCGGATGTGGACTTTGGCCATCAGCGCGATCGCCCTTGTGGCAGTCGGCTGCTCGGATTCGGGCGGCGACACGGGCACCACCACCCCGACGCCCGACACCGGCGGCGGAACAGTGGACGCCGGCGCCGACACCGTCGGTGGCGGAGATGACACCGCAGCAGCCGATACCGGCGGTGGCGGTGCTTGCAGCTGCGTCGCGGTCCAGTGCGGCTACCTGCCGGACTGCCCCAGCTCCTGCGGCGCGTGCCCCGAGGGCAAGAAGTGCGTCAACAACATGTGCGAGGCCGGCACGACGACCGGCAACAAGCGCAAGTTTGGCGAGTACTGCGGCGCTGACGCGACCTGTCAGGTCCCCCCATCGGGCGCGTCGGATGCGGCGTTCTCGGCCTACCGTGACTGCCTCGACAACCAGTGCGAGGGCGGCCGCTGCTTCATGAACGTCTGCACGAAGCCGTGCAAGATCTACAAGGACGACAAGAACAACGTTACCGGCGAGGCCGGCGCCGACGGCATCGAGGACCCGGACGCCGAGACCGAGTGCAGCGACGCGGTCGACGGCCCCTATGGCAAGCAGTTCGTCTGCGTCGAGTGGCTCAGCCCCGTCCAGGTTGCGCAGGGCCAGAGCCTGCAGGTCTGCACGGCGGGCAAGGAGCTCAAGAAGTGCAAGGCCGACGTGGATTGCACCACCGGCGAGACCTGCCAGCTGGTCTTCGCTCCTATCTACGGCGAGTTCGACCCACGCTGCATGCCGGCGAAGAAGAACCCGGACAACACCCCCGGCGCGGGCACGTCACAGACCTGCAACAACGACCCCAAGGGCGGCGCCCTGGCTTCGTGCGCTTCTGGTCTGTGCTGGTCGCCTGGCTTGGGCTGCGTGACCTTCTGCAAGAGCGATGACGACTGCCTCACCGACTCCTGCGACGCGGGCAAGTGCAAGGGCAGCGGCGCGACCTGCGCGACAAACTCGGATTGTTCGGCTTGGGCATGCGACAAGGGCCGCACGGTCTTCTCCGATGTGCCGACGACCTTCGACATCTGTTGGCCGAAGAACTGCGAGCTGGACGGGGACTGCCTCGACGAGAACTTCCACTGCCAGATCAGCTACAACGGCGTGCAGAGCATCGAGGGCGACGTCGACCCGACTGATCCCGACAACGTCAAGATGCCGGGCTGGGACAACATCTGCCTGCGCAGCACCGACGGCTCTGCCAAGACTGGCGAGGCTTGCGACCCCTTCCCGACCGACGGCGTCGACGCCGGCAAGGCTTGCAACAACCCCTACTTCTGCTCGGGCGGCACCGGCGGCATCTGCGGCGCGCTCTGCAAGGCCGACACGGACTGCAAGAACGCCGACTCGAAGTGCGGTATCTCGGAGTACCCGATCGATCTCAACGACAACGATGAGAACGATTCTGAGGACGCCTACCTGCCCTTCTCGACCTGCTACCACCTGCCTGGCGCTGGCGACGAGTGCGCCTCGATGGGCGACTGTGACGGCAAGTACTGCAAGCCGTGGACCTTCATGACGGAGTTGCCCGCGGAGAGCACCGCGACGACGCCTGAGAAGATCAGCACCAGCGCCGGTGTCTGCGTGACCACGGACGCCGCCAAGAACGGTTTCGGTGGCACCTGTGGCCCAGCCGCCGGCGGCACGCTCTGCAACAGCGGCCTGTGCCTGGGCAGCGACGGCGGCACGCAAGCTGGTCTGTGCACGGACGTGTGCAGCACGCATGAGGACTGCAAGGACAAGATCGACCTGGGCGGCCAGGAGTACAAGAGCGTCTGCTCGCTCATCATGACCGGATGGAATGGCACCTACGCGCCCGAGGACGACGTGTACTACCCGATCTGTTGGGTGACGATGGTCGACAGCACTCTGACCGACTGCACGGCCACCAAGACCTGCAGCGGTACGCAGGTCTGCCGCGCGTACCCGATCACCTGGGGTCCGGACAAGGCCGCGAAGGTCGAGTACCTCTGCGTGCAAGGAGCAGTCGAGGGCTCGCCCGCGCCGACGGGCACCGTTGGCGACGCATGCAACCCCGACCCGCCGGAGGGCACGGGACCGCAGTGCAAGGGTGCGTACTGCTTCCTCGATGCCAAGCCCGGCACCGGCTACTGCAGCGGCCTGTGCAACACCGACGCCGACTGCGGCGGTGGCACTGTCTGCGACGATATCGTCCTGGTGCCTCGCGCCAAGAAGGAGTTCGCGGCGGTGACCAAGGCGTGCCGCAAGAAGGTCTCGTGCATTCCTTGCGACAACAGCGACGACTGCACCGGCAACTACGAGTGCACCAACGTCGGCACCGCCAAGGCGCCGAATATGCGCTGCGCCCCGCCGTGCAGCGCCGATGGTGACTGCGGCGCGACCGACGGCGGCGCCAAGTGCGTGCCTGCCAAGGACGTCAAGGCCGGCGAGCTCGCGTCCAAGGTCTGCCAGCCGACCTGCGGCTAGCCGACTCGCCCCAACGGCAACGCCGACGCCCCGGTAGCCCTCAGTGGCTGCCGGGGCGTCGGCATTTTTGAGGCATGCCGAGCCGCCAACGGGCAGGGGAAGACGGGCGCCGGCGAGAGGACGAGCGCAGATGCGGTCACGCCGGCCGACGCGAGGGCGGACGCCGTCAGGCACGTGGGCGCTGAGGCGGCGGCGGGCCGGGGCCGAGACGAG
>CALGHC010000595.1 GCA_937915965.1 uncultured Myxococcales bacterium | reverse complement strand
GGCAAGAACCACGCTTCTTGCCGCTGGGGGTCGAGCCCCGACCCCCCAAAAAGAAGATGTCGAGCCCCGCCCCCCAACAACTACAGCCCGCAGGTCGCGCATTCTGCGCTGCACACTCCGCCACAACACACGCCGCCACCACCGCACGGCAGCCGATCTGCGGCAGGTCCCTCATGACACTGACCATCGTCGCCGCAGCGCCCAGCGCCACAGGCACTGCCACCGCAGTCGGCGTCGCTGGCGCAGCCTCGGGCAAGCACCAGCGACCGGTCGCCGGCCTCGCTGTCGATGGCGAAGCGCCAGCTCTCGCTCAGGCTGTAGATCGACTCGAGGCTGGCGTAGGCCGGTTGCTCGATCCGAAGGGCTCCGCTGAGGCGGTGCATTCCGCCAGGCTTCAGGCCCTGAGGCGACGCCAGCGACGGCAGCGCCAGGGTGGCGCGCCACGAGCCGGCCAGGACGTTGCGGACGCGCAAGAACGCACGCGTCATCGCGGTACGAAGGGCGCTGCTGTTGAGGGGAAGCTCCCAGCTGCGCACCATCTGCCACGTGCCACCGCTGAGGCAGGCGATCTCGACGCCTCGTGGGTCGGGCTCGCGGTAGCCGGCCGACTGGATCTGCACCACGTGAACGCGCACGGGGAAACCCGCCTCGGCCATCGCCTCGCGGACCTCGGAGAAAGTCTCGATCGCGCCCGGACAGGGGTTGGCGCAGATTCCGCCGGCCGTCGCGAACGAAAAATCCTCGCTCGGCGCGCATGTATCCGGACCGTCGAGCAACAAGACGATGTGACGCGGCCCCTCGACGTGGTCTCGAAGAAAACGGAAGGCGCGACTGACCGCGTTCCACACGGGCGCTCGGCCGACGCCGCCATAGCGGACCTGGTCACGCAGGGCGTTGTGCAGCCAAAAACGTGTATCGGCGTTTGCGCCAAAGGCACGCGCCTCGGCATCGGACTTGGTCAGGTCAAGGAAGGAGTTGCCAGCGTCGCCAGCGCCCGGCACACACGCCCCGCCGAAGCAGTCGGCGTCGTCGCGGCAGGGCTGGTTGGCGATGGGGCCGCCGTTGCAGCCCGCGTCGTCGGACGCGGCGACAGAGACGCCGACGTACTCGTCAAAGTAGTAGCCAATGACACGGTCCCGGTCATTGAGCGCCTCGACAAAGCTGGCGGCGGCGTCCAGGGCCGTGTGTGCCGGGTCGGAGGGGCGCAGGGGGTCGGCGAGGTCGACTGAGCCGGGCGGGGCCTCGCGGCTGTCACTCGCAGAGACGAAACCGCCCATCGAGCCGCTGTGGTCCAAGACCAGCGCGACGTTCTGGCGGGTCGACTCGCGGCCGGGGTCGCAGCGGTCGGCGACATGGTCCCAGGCTACGGCGGCCGCAGGCACGTCGAGACCAGCCCAACGCGAAGGGCGGCTCGCCGCGGCCACGCCCTTGCGTGGGCTGAGATCGTCGAAGGTCGCGCGGATACGGCCTGGGCCGAGGCTGGCGCCGCCGCCGCTGCTGCGGACTCGGCGCCACTCGATCACCTCGTTGGAATGAACGCTCATGTCGCGGTCACCGATGCACGCGGCCCGCTGTGGTGTCGAGCCAATCAAGGCGAAGTTCAGCTCGATCCCGTCGGGCGGGCCGTCACCTGGTCGGCAGACGCGCACCACGTGTCCGTCGGCGGCTGTTCGGGTTGGGAACGCGCTGACGACCTGCACGTCGGTGAAGACCCGCGAGTCCAGAGACATCCACGCGCTAGAGTCGCAACCGGCGCTGGCCAGCAACCCTGCGACGGCGAGAACGAAGACGAAGGCGGCGCGAGCTCCTCGGCGGGGCGTGGAGGTGCGACAAAGGGAAACCGAATGGGCCATATTCATCGGGCGGACCTCGCTGGGGCCGTGAGCCGGCGCCACCGAGGTGTTGGCGGCAACGCCGCCGTTCCGTCACCGCGTACCGCCACAGCGACGCATCACGGCGACGCATCACGGCGACGCATCACGGCGACGCATCACGGCGACGCATCACGGCGACGCGTCAGCCGGCGGCGCCGAGCAGCCACCAGCGCTCGCGCGGCACCAGCCAAAACGCCGGCAGACCTCGGCGCTGGCGCAGTCGTCGTCATCGACGGCCCGGCAGTGACCCTCGGCCGCGCTGCAACGGCCCCAGTCGACGCACGCGCTGGCGTTGGCACAGTCGGCGTCTTGCGCGGCCACGCACCCGCCACCGAGGGCGGTGCACTGGCCGAACGTCGCACATACGGGCTGTGCGCTGCACGCCGTGGTGGACTCGCGAAAGACGACGTCGCCGGTCTCGCAAGCGGGCAGGGCGCAGGTCAGCCAAACGACCGCTGACAGCAGGCCGCCGCGGACACCGCCGTGTACACACATCCAGCGCGCGCCGCCGCGTACACCCATCCAACTCACTTGTGTGGTCTCTGCCATCACCAAGGCCCGTTGTTCGTTGGTATCGCCCGCATTTGCCAAGAGTAGCGCAAAAAATGACGGCGCGAAGCCGGCCGGCGGCGGCCCCAACCGCAGCGCCAGATAGTCGCTTGCTTCTACGCCGGTTTTGCCGATCGCCCTGGCCGAGCCTGCGCGCCTGGCGCACAGTCCCGCGGCCGCCGTGCCCCAGACACGCCGCGCCCCAGACACGCGGCGCACCAGACACGCGGCGCGCCAGACACGTGACGCACGACACGCGGCGCACTGCACACCGGGAGACGACCATGACCACACGGACCAACCTTCGCAGGGTTGTCGTCTTCCTGGCGCTGGCCACCGCCACCGGCCTCGCCGGCTGTGCCGCGAACG
Organism: uncultured Myxococcales bacterium; assembly: GCA_937915965.1. GTDB lineage: Bacteria > Myxococcota_A > UBA9042 > UBA9042 > UBA9042 > CALGHC01. Next base: position 626 of record CALGHC010000595.1, on the reverse strand, counting down.
ATGCCGACGCGGTCGCCGACGCTGTCGCCGAGGCCGGGCCCCGATGGCTGGAGTGCGGCGAAGCAGATGGCGCACCAATCTACAGCCAGATCGAGGTCGGCGAACTCAAGACCATGAACATCGCCTGCCAGGGCAAGAGCGGCGCACCTGTATTGCTCCTGCACGGCTTCCCCGACTATGCCTACGGCTGGCACAAGGTCATGAGCGAGCTCGCGGCTGACCACATCGTCATCGCGCCCGATCAGCGCGGCTACCACACCACATGGGGACCCGACGACGTCGCCGGTTTTCACATCGACAAGCTGGTCGATGACGTCAAGGCCTTGATCGAGCGGGCGACCGCGACAAAGGACGGCACCGCGGCGCCCGGCGAGATGATCCTGGTCGGCCACGACTGGGGCGGCGCGGTCGCTTGGACCTTCGCGAGCCGCCACCCCGACCTGATCGTGAAGCTGGTGATCATGAACGCCCCGCACCCCGACATCTTCATGCGCGAGTACAACGACAACCCCGATCAACACGAAGCCTCGTCCTACATGGCCTTCTTCAATGCGCCCGGATCGGAGGCGGTGCTCAAGGCGAACGATCATCAGCTGCTGATCGACGCCTTCGGCGATGCGCTCACC
>CALGHC010000594.1 GCA_937915965.1 uncultured Myxococcales bacterium | reverse complement strand
ATGCAAGAGAGGGCCCGAGGTGTCGATGCTGATCGTGCAGAGATCACGCTCGATGCGGACCAGGACGAGGGCGGCCTGGCCGGTGTCCTCGATCTCTTTGCCCTCGCTGTCAGCCGGCAAGCCGGGGGAGGTCGGCTTGGTACCGAGGACATCGCCGATCGCGTCGCGAACCCGCTCTTCGACCGCGCCGCTGTGGTACAGGCGCGAGCGCCGACAGGTCGCGCGGACGGTCAGCGCCTGGCCGGGAATCAGGAACTCTGTCCACGGGATCCGCGCCGCCCGTTTTCGCAGCACAGCGATATGCGGGACCACGAACTCGCCCACACGCAAGATGACGCGGGTTGCGGTGCGCAGTCCGAGATTTGCCGCGGCGATGGCCTCGTCACCGCCGCGGAAGGCGACGCCGCCGACCAGAGGCTGGACGGACACCATGCCGAGCGCTGTCAGCTCAGCGGCGATGAGGTCCTCAAAGCCTGGCGGCGAGACGGCGAACAGCCCGCGCGCGTTTGGCTGATCAACCATGGCATTCTCCCGGTCGGTCCGTCCGCGCTGGCGGACTTGGCATCGCGCGGGCAACGCCGCGGATTGTGGACCTGGCATCGCGCTGAAGACGCCGTGGATTGTGTTCGGGTGGTGGATTGAGGCGGCGGCGCCTCGTTGACAGCGTCGGGCCCGCCGCTATCCTACGACGCGCCTTCGCCGAGTGCACGCTCGGCAGGCCAGGTGATGTCGACCACGAGGCCGGATCGACGCGACGTGGGATCGAGTTGAGGGCGGTGCTCTCCGCGGAAACGGCTCGACCCGGGACCAGTCGAATTGATTAGCCGAATGCAGGATCAGCCGAATGCAGGATTGGCTGAACGCGGGATTAGCTCAATGGTAGAGCGCTAGCTTCCCAAGCTGGATGTTGCGGGTTCGATCCCCGTATCCCGCTCCGAATCTTCTGGTTGTTACGACAGGACGAGCGCGCCGGCGCGAACGATGCGGTTGCGGCCGGCGTCCTTGGCGGCGTAGAGGGCGCGGTCGGCACGCTCAAGCGTGGCGTCGATCTCTTCGAAGTCGATGCGCTCTGCGACTCCGGCCGAGACAGTCAGCGGCAGCAGATGGCCCTCGGCGTCCCGCGGCGTGCGCTCGAAGGCGAGACGGATCGCCTCGGCTCGGTCGAACGCGGCCTTCGCTGACATGCCGGGGAAGAACAGCGTGAACTCCTCGCCGCCCATCCGCACGATGGCGTCGTCGCTGCGGCAGAAGGCGATGAGCACGCGCGCGACCTCCTGCAGGGCGACGTCACCCACGCCATGGCCCCAGGTGTCGTTGACCGCCTTGAAGTGGTCGATGTCGAAGGCGGCGACCGACAACAGCTCGCCCTTGGGCCGGCGCGAGAGCCACTCGTCGAGTCCGCGGCGGTTGCGCAGTCCGGTGAGTGGGTCGTACTGCACGAGCTTCTTGAGGCGCGCCATCTCCAGGCACGGTGCCGCGATGCCTGCGATCAGGACGACCAGCTCGAGATGGTGGGCCGAGAACCAACCCGGAGATTCGTGGGTCGCGCTGAGCACGCCAATGCAGCGGCGCTCTGCGATCAGCAAGGGTACGCCGAGGAAAGAGTGGAAGGTTCGCTTCTGATCGCTGCGGTCGGTGAACCTGGAGTCGCTTGGCGCGTCGGCGATGTGCAGCGGCTCGCAGTTCGCGACGATCCAGCCGACCAGACCGTCGCCAACGCGAAATGACCAAAGCGCGTCCTGATGCAGGGGCTGACCCACGCGCGCGCCCACCAGCAGGTGGCGGCCTTCCTCATCGACGAGCCGGACGGTCGCGTCGGGGGTGTCGACCAATGCCGATGTCGCCCGAACGATGACCTGCAGGATCTCTTCAGGTGGCAACACGCCGTGCAGGGACCGAGTGAGCGCTGTCAGCCGGGCGAAGGCGGTCGCCGGGGCCGGCTCGACACCACCCGACAGGCCAGACTGCCGTTGTGGCGCCTTGTCTTGCTCGTGCTCGCGTCGCTCTGCCACCATGGAGGCGAGGGTAGCAGGTGCTTGGTTGCGCTACCATGGTATTGCGCTGCTTGCGTTCGTCCGCCGCGCTGTGGTCCTGCCGCGACCGCAGCCCAGACGTGCGGCGGCCAACTGCCGGAGATCGAATGGCGTCACCCGCGATACTCGGAGCGCTCGAAGCGATCGGTCTGGCCGTCGACGCGGGCGAGCGGGCGTTGCTGCGCGGAGTGTCGTTTCGCGGCGAGTCGGGCGAGACCCTCGCCATCTTGGGCCCATCCGGCGCCGGCAAGACAACCTTGCTGGTGACAACCGATCATGGTCGTGGCGCGACGGTG
>CALGHC010000593.1 GCA_937915965.1 uncultured Myxococcales bacterium | reverse complement strand
GCGGCGATGCAGGTCTGCCTCGCGGCGATGCTCGCCGAGGGCGAGCGCGCCGGGAGCCAGGTGAAGCGCGATGTCGCCGCCACCGATCGCCAGCCACAGGCCGTAGTTCTCTGGAAGCGGCGCGAGTCGGATGCGCAGCAGCAGCAGCTCGACCGGCAGGTCGCCCAGCCGCGCGACCAGCACCAGCGCGGCCAGCGCGGCGATGACCTGTGAGGTCCAAAACAGCCGGTCCGGCGCCCAGCCGCGCGCGAGGGCGCGGGTCGCGACCGCGCTGCCGGCGGCGATGCCGGCGATGACCACGAAGAGCATGGTCGCGAAGGCGTAGACGCTCGCCCCAAGCAGCAACCCCGCCAGCCGGGTCCAGACGATCTCGTAGCTCAACGTGACGAATCCCGTGCAACCCGCGGCCAGAACGAAGAGCCACACGCCGCCGGCCGTCGCCGGCTTGCCTGTGGCGTTTGCCGGTGTTGCCGCGGCGCTTGGCGGTGTTGCTGCGGCTCCGTCGGCGTCAGGGATCGCGCCCGAGGGAGCGCCGCGGAAGATCCGATACGCCGTCAGCGCGACCGCGATGTTGAGGATCGCCGCGAGGGTCAGGGGCAGCTCGAGGCCCAGGCTGTCGATCAGCCAGAAGCCCGCCAGCAGCGCGCCACACGCGCCACCGGTCGCGTTGACATAGTAGAAGCGCGAGACGATGGCGACCCCGCGCGTGGTGTCGCGGCGGTCCACACACGCAGCCAGAACCGGCAGGGTCGCGCCCATCGGCGCCGCAAACGGCAACAACAGCGCTGCTGCGACGGCAAGCTTTAGCGCGATCGCGCCGACCGTCGTCGGATCCTGGCCACTGCCGTCGACGCCGACCAGGCCGAAGAGCGCGGTCGCCGCCGTCGGGAAGATCAGCGCCCAGATGCCGATGCCGCCTTCGAGCAGGGCGTAGCCAAGCACCGGCTCGCCCAGGCGCGCCAGCAACCGCGGCCCCCAACGACCGGCGGCCAGCGCTCCGGCCGAAAGCCCGCCGAGGAAGGCCGCCAGCGTGATCGCCTGCGAGGCACCGGACGAACCGAGATAGAGCGCGAGGTAGCGACCGAGCACGACCTCGTAGACCAGGCTGGTCATGCCGGTGATGAGCAAAAACAGCGGAATGAAACGCTCTAGCATGCGATTCCCGTGCGCGCGTCGTGCCGTGGCGGCGCGCGTGCCGAGCGCCACGGCGCGAGCTTACGCGGTCGCGTCGTTTGGCTGCAAACGCCAGGCCAGAGCCACGCCATCCGCGCGCGCGGCGCTCTTGCACCTCCGTCTTTGACACCAGGATCCACCACCTGAATCGCGGGACGGGCTGCGCCCTTGCGCGGGATACGCTGACGTGGCATCGAGGGCGCACGGCCGCGTGCCGACGCCCCGCCCTTGTCTGCCACGGAGCTGCCCCCATGCCCGCACCTAGCGCTCTCTCGTCTCGTCTGATCGACCTCGCCCGCGACGCTGCTGCCGCGATCGTCGAAGTTCATCGCCGCGGCTTCACCGTCACTGACAAGGCCGACAGTTCGCCCCTGACCGAGGCGGATCTGGCGTCCAATCGGGTGCTGATCGCTGGCCTCGCGGGGATAGAGCCGCTCCTGCCGGTGATCTCCGAGGAGTCGCTCTCGGTGCCGTGGGCAACCCGGGCGGGGTGGTCGCGCTACTGGCTGGTCGACCCGCTCGACGGTACCAAGGAGTTTGTCGGTGGCAACGACCACTTCACCGTGAACATCGCCCTGATCGACGACGGTCGGCCGACGCTGGGCATCGTCGTGCAGCCCCTGACGGGGACCGGCTGGATTGGCGAGGTCGGCAGCGGCGCCTGGCGGATCGAGGCCGACGGACGGACGACTGCGCTGCGTTGCGACGCGCTTGGCGAGGCGCCTCTGCGGGTCGCCGTCAGTCGTTCCCATGCCGGCGGCTCGACCGCGCGCTTTCTCGCAGGGCTGGGCCCACACGTCTGCGTCGCCACCGGAAGCTCGCTGAAACTCTGTCACATCGCCGATGGCCACCTCGACCTCTATCCACGGCCGGCGCCAACGATGGAATGGGACATCGGCGCCGGCCAGGCCGTGCTTGAGGCGGCGGGCGGGCGCGTGGTCGTCGCGTCGGGCGAAGCGCTCGCCTACAACAGGAAAGACTCCCTACTCAATGACCACTTTGTGGCCGTGGGCGACCAGGCCCTGATTGACCGCGACGACGGCGCGTTGCTGCGCATGCTCGTCGATGCCTGCCGTTGAATCCGCCGTCGCTGACCGTCGCTGACCGTCGCTGAATGGGCCGTCGCTGAATGCGCCGTCGCTGAATGGGCCGTTGCTGAATGGGCCGTTGCTGAATGCGCCGTTGCTGAATGCGTCGTCGCTGAATGGGCCGTCGCTGAGCTGTCTCGACGCCAGGATGCCTACCCCCGCCACGGCCAGACCAGCAGCCGCTCTTCGCTGTAGTCGCGGATCGCGTAGCGCGGCCCCTCGCGCCCCACGCCGGAGTCTTTCACGCCGCCGTAGGGCATGTGGTCGACCCGGAAGGTCGGCATCTCGTTGACCAGCACGGCACCGACCTCGAGGGCCTCAAAGGCACGCATCGCCTGGTCCAGGCGCACGGTGAAGATCGCCGCCTGCAGGCCGAAGCGGCTGGAATTGACCCGCGCAAACGCCTCCTCGAGGTCATCGTAGGCAGCGATCGTCACGACCGGACCGAAGGCCTCGTTGCAGCCCAGCGGGCTGGTCGCGGGCACGTCGACCAGCACCATCGGCGCGAAGACTCGTCCTCCGCCGGCGTCGGTGGGCAGGTCGAGCCGGCCGCCGCAGACCTGGGTCGCGCCCATCGCGACGGTCTCCCTGGTCCATGCGGCGACCCGATCGGCGGCGGCGTCATCGATGAGCGCGCTGACGAGGACGCCCGGCCTCTCGGGCGCGCCGACGTGGATGTTCGCCTCGACGTGGGCAACGAAGTCGCCAACGAAGCGCTCGTACACCGACGCATGCACCAGGATGCGCTGTACCGAGATGCAGACCTGGCCGCTGTAGGCGAAGGCGCCGACTGCCAGCCGGGCGATCATCGCGTCCCAGTCGGGCACATCCGCAGTGATGATGACCGCGGCATCGCCGCCCAGCTCGAGCAGGACCTTCTTCCTGCCGGCGCGCGCCTTCAGCGCCCAGCCGACCCGGTCGCTGCCGGTGAAGGTGAGCACCTTGATGCGGTCGTCTGTGACCAGGGCGGCGGTGTCAGCGATGGCGACGTGGAGGACCGAGAGCGCCGCCGCCGGCCAGCCAGCTTCGGTCACGATCTCGCCGAGCAGGAGCGCTGATAGTGGTGTCTTGTTGGCGGGTTTAACCAGGATCGGGCAGCCCGCAGCGATCGCCGGCGCGACCTTGTGGGCGACCAGGTTGAGCGGAAAATTGAACGGCGCGATCGCGGCTACAGGTCCCGCAGGGAAGAGCCGTGTCATGCCGCCCATGCGCTCGGCGTTGGGCGCGACGTCCATGGGGATGACCTCGCCGCGAAGCGCATCGAGCTCCTCGGCGGCGAGCGCAAACGTGGTGCGCGCGCGGGCGACCTCGCCGCGGGCGAGATCGATGGGCTTGCAAGCTTCGTCGCGGATCGTGGCGGTCAGCTCGTCAGCGCGCTTACCGATGCCGTCTGCGATGGCGCGCAGGATCGCTGCCCGCCGCCAGGTAGGCAGCGCGGCGGTGGTCGCGCGCGCTCCGTCGGCCGCCGCGATCGCGCTGTCGACGTCGGCGGGCGAGGCCAGCGCGACCTCGGCGATCGGTGCGGCGGTCCACGGTGACGTGACGGTCTCGGCCTGGTCCGTGGTGACCGGCCGTCCGGCGATCAGGATGGGGCGCATGGCAGGCTCCTGGGGCCGCGGGGCAAGGGGCGGCCGAAGCGGCCAGCGGGGGCAGGGTACTGCACCGCGAGTAGCTGTGGGAGGGGGGCGAGCCGGCCCGTGGTCCATTGCCGGCCTGGGTGGCGGCGGGCTAGGCTGCGCTGCCTGTGGAGGTTGCCATGATGCGGGCGGCGGGACGGCCATCGCGGGTTGCGGTTTTGGTGCTGGCGGCAGCGGTGTCTCTCGCGTTGACCGGCCTGTGGGGCTGCGCTGCGGGCGTCGACAGTTCCGGCTCAATCGGGTCGGCCGCCGCGGCTTTCGATGCCGGGGCAGGCAGTGATTCTGGGCCAAACAGTGATTCTGGGCCAAACAGTGATTCTGGGCCAAACAGTGATTCTGGGCCAAACAGTGATTCTGTGGACGGCGCCGCGGCTGGCGGCGACGCGCAGGACGGTGCGGAACTGGCTGCGGACGGCGGCGACAGCGGCTCCGGCCAAGGCGACAGCGGCTCGGGCGACAGCGGCTCGGGCGACGGCAACTCGGGCGACGGCGGCGCTGATGGCGCTGGCGACACCGGCGAGACTCCGTGCCCGGCAGGCGTCATCTGCGTCGACAGCTTCCCGTTCGCCGACGATGGCGACACCACCAAGGTCGGGCCGGGCCAGATCGACAGCTACGCTTGCAAGGCCTCGGCGGACGAGTCGGGCGGCGAGGTGATCTATCGTCTCTCCATTGGCCAGGCTGGCTTTGTCTCCGCCGCAGTGAGCGATGGCGGCGGCGTGGACGTCGACGTGCATGTCCTCTCGGCCCTCGATCTGGCCGCCCCGAGCGGGGCAGCCTGCCTGGACCGCGGCGACCTGCACGCGCGCGCCGACGTCGCGGCGGGCACTGTCTGGGTCGTGGTGGACACCTTCGTCAGCGCGGGCAAGCCGCATGCTGGGCCCTACCACCTCGACATCGGTCACATCGTGCCGTCGGCGGGAGCGTGCGCGCTGCAACAAGGTCTGATGTCGCGGGTCAAGGACGGCGGCGCTGCGTTGCCGATGCCGGCCGCCGGCCCGATCGTCGGCGAGGCGCACCTGGTCACCCAGCAAGAGCCGCCGCCGTACCCCGCCACCTCCACCGACGAGCTGGCGGCACACTACGCGCTCTCGCAGGCCGCGACGGGCTTGGTGATGGCGCGCAAGCAGAAGTGGGCGCCGCTCGAGGGTGGCACCTTCTACGGCGCGGGCATCGGATCGCCCAAGCTGGTCCCGGTCGTCGACGAGGGCTGGTACGTCAACATGTACTGGTCGGTGTGGAGCCGGCCGCCCCGCGCGACCCGCTTCCTCTTGCGTGTGCCCGGCAGCGCCCGCGCGGTCGTCGTCTCGGCCGGTCACGAGACCGGCCCCGGCAACCTCGAACACGTCGGTGGCACACCCGAAGAGACGCACTTCTACCTCGGCACCAGCCACCTCGCGTCGATGGCCATCGGCCAGCTGGTCGACCAGTCGCTGCCCCTGGGGCCGCGCAGCTGCGTCGACGGGCCTGCGCCCGCCTGTCCTGCCGACATGGTGCTTGTCAACGCGCCGCTCGGGCCGGTCTGCGTCGATCGTTACGAGGCGCCCAACCTCGCCGGCAGCAAACCCCTGGTGATGATCACCTTCAACGAGTCCGAGGCCTGGTGCGCCGCTCGTGGCAAGCGCCTGTGCTTCGACGACGAGTGGACGGCTGCATGCGCCGGTCCAAACGGCAACAAGTACCCCTACGGCGACGTCCACCAGCCCGGCGTCTGCAACGACGACAAGACCTGGAAGACCTACGACCAGGCCAAGCTCAACGGTTGGCCTTGGTCGCTGCCCATCGCGACCGTGGCGACTCACGCCGGCTTGCTCTCCCTCGCCAAGGGCAAGGGTGCCGCCGCCGGTGTCGCGTCGGCCCACGTCGGCGCCCTCTACCAGGGCGCCGAGGCGGGCACCAAGGCCGGCTGTGTCGGCGACGCGGGCGCCTACGACCTGGTCGGCAACGTCGAAGAGTGGACGCGGCGCCGCGACGGCGGCAGCAAGGACTTCCACGGCAGCCTCAAAGGCCGCTACTGGGCCGAACCGCGCACCTGCCAGCAGGCGGTGACCAACCACGGTGACGCGTTTCGCTTCTACGAGATCGGCACGCGATGTTGCCGCGATCCAATGCCCTGACACTGCGCCCGCCCAGCGTGTACCCTGGCAACTGCAAACACCTGCGACGTGCCCCTGGAGGCAAGAATGGCCGCTACGACCTCGACCTCGACCTCGACCTCGACCTCGACCTCGCCCTCGACCTCGACGCCGACACCGGCGACCGCGCATTGTCCCTCCTCGATCCGACGAAGCCCGGTCTGCGTCGTCGCGTTCTCCTGCGCCGCCTTGCTGGTCGCGTGCGTCGCCCTCCTGCCGCGGGTCGCGTCGGCCCAGGACGTCACGCTGGTCGCCGAGGGCGTGCTGCGCAGCGGCGCTGGCGGCCCGGTGGCCGACGGCAGCTACGCGATGGCCTTCCGCCTCTACGAGACCATCGACGCCAAGGTCTCACTCTTCGAGGAGCTCAGCCTTGGCGTGCAGGTCCATGGTGGCCACTTCAACTACATCCTCGGCACCAACCCCAAGACACCCTTGGCCGCCGCGCTCTTCGTCTCGCAGCAAGCGCGCTTTATCGCAGTGCAGGTCGAGGTCGAACCAGAGCTGCCGCGGGTCGAGCTGGTCGGTGTCCCGTACGCCGTGCGTGCCAACTTCGCGGCGCTGGCGGCCGCGGCCGAGACGCTGCAGTGCTCTTCGTGTGTCGACGGCAGCCACATCGCCGTGGCGAGCGTGAAGTCTGCGCATGTCGACTTCCTGTGGGCCGCTGCGGACACCAAGGCCGGCGTCGCCTTGGCGGCCAAGGTCGCCTCGGCCCTCGACTGCACTGGCTGTGTCGGCACCGCGCACCTCGCCGAAGAGGCCGTCACCACGGCGGTCATCGGTGACGGCGCGGTGACCAAGGCCAAGCTGGCGCCCACCATCGCGGCCGACCTGGGCCTCGTCGCCAGCAAGGACCTCGCCGCGGTCGCGCTCAGCGGCGCCTATGCCGACCTCTCCGGTGGACCCGACCTCGCCCCCTACGCCAAGGTCGCCGACGCCCACACCTGGCCGGCCGAACAGGCCTTTGGCAGCGACATCGACCTCAAGCTGCACATGGCGCGCAACTTCCGCTTCGAGGTGGCCGACCAGCCGCCGGCGCCGTGCAGCGCCGCGACCCTCGGCCTGACCTACATCGACAGCAAGGCCGAAGAGCTGCGCTTCTGCAACGGCAAGGGCTGGGTGATGATGCTCGCTTACGGCGACCCGCCCGGTTCCAAGACCAACCCGGCGGTCTCTTGCAAGAGCCTGCTCGCCAAGCTGCCGGCCGCGAAGACCGGCGCCTATTGGCTCAAGCCCGCCGGGGTCGCCTTCGAGGCCTGGTGCGACATGGACACATCGGGAGGTGGCTGGACCCTGGTCGCCAAGGTCAACGGCGCCGACGCCAACACCTTGCTGTACCCGGTCTGGACCAGCGCCAAGACCCACGGCGACACGGGCGATCTCAGCGTTGGTGTGGGCGGCGACGTGCTCTACGACACCTACGACACCGTCACCGGCAACGAGCTGCTCTTCTACGACGGCACGGCGGCGTGCGGCGGCGACAAGCGCCTGCTACAGACCGCCGAGCTGCTCGGTGGCACCACGCTGCGCAGTTACCTCCAGGACCTGCCCGCCGCCGTCGACACCAACACAACCACCAACCATTCGACGCCCGTCTTTCGCAACACCGCGTGCGTGCACCCCTTCAACCCGACCAATGCGCCCGACCTGCCGAGCAAGAAGTTCGTCATCAACGCCAAGACCGGCGGCTACTACACGCGCTTCACCTGGACGTACGTGTCATGGGACGCCGGCATCGGCAGCCAGTCGGGCGCCAACGGCTCGTACGACACCGGCGACCTCGATGTGGCTGGCGACGGGGTCAACGCCTGGAGCGGTCACGTCGCGACGATCTTCGTTCGCTGAGACCTTCGTTCGCTGAGACCTTCGTTCGCTGAGACCTTCGTTCGCTGAGACCTTCGTT
>CALGHC010000592.1 GCA_937915965.1 uncultured Myxococcales bacterium | reverse complement strand
CGCTTCCAACGAAAGCCAATATCCTAAAAATTGTCGCGCAATTGCGTGACGATTTCACGGTTGAGGTTCGCTCCGAGGTGGCCGACAGGCTCGTGCTGCTGGCAGCCGACGAACCACACCCGGCGGCCAGCGCCGAGTTGTTGCTGCGCGCCGCAAAGCTGGTCGCCGAGGAGGACCCCGACCGTGGCCGCGATCTGCTGCGAGAGTCCTTCCGCTTGTATCCACGTAGCGAGGTCGGCTGGATGCTCCGCGGGCTGGCCGAAGGCGACGACGTCTTGCAGCGACTGGGGCGCCTCGCGAATATCGTCGATGCCTCCGCGATGCTCGTTTCGGATCCAGAGACCCGCCCGCACGCGCTGCTCAGTGCTGCCCGCGATCATGTTGAGCGCGCCCATGGCAAGCGCGCGCTCGACATGCTTGCGCGCGTCAACGAGTTGATGCCGGACTCCGAAGAGGCAGCCGAGCTCGAAGCGATCGCCCGCGATCAGGTCGAGGTCCGGCAGGAGGCACTGACGGAGATGCGGGGCCTGCTCGCTTCAGCCGAGGAAGGCCCTGGAGGCGACGCGCTGCTCGGCTACGCAGAGATGCTGCTGATGGGCGACGAACCGATCGAGGACGCGGCCGCCGTCCTAGCCGATGCCGTCGAGGCGGGCGCCCCCGCCGCCCGCACAGCTGCGCTGTGGATCGAAGTCGCGCGCGCATTGGGCGACAACGATATCCTGGCCCGCTCGCTCGCCGCCGGCCTGACAGCTGCTGAGGAGCACGACCGGCTCCGCCTCGCCGACGAGCTGGCCAACCTGCCCGATCTGGACCGCGATCAGCCCGCGCTGGCCGAAGTTGCGCTTCGGGTGTTGGCGACGGCGCTGCCTGATGATCTGACGGTACAGGCTCGCCTGGCGTTGGTGCGCGCCGCCCAAGGGGACGCCGGCGCCGAAGAGTCGCTCGAGAAGACCCGCCTGCAGGCCGTCAAGGAGCGCGACCGCGCTGCGGAAGCTGCCGCCTGCCTGGCGCTCTCGCGGATCGCGCGGCAGCGCGAAGACGGTTTGGCGGCCGATCGCTACCTTCGTCGCTTGCGCACGCTTGAGCCACGCAATCTTGAGGCGCTGGACTTCTTCGAAGCACGCTATCGGGAGGAGGGCGATCACCGCCGGTTGTTCCTCGCGCTTACCCAGCGGCTGACGCTGAGCGCCGGCGACGAGCTGGTGCGGATCGCGGTCGAGATGGCCGAGCTCTCCGAGGGGCCGTTGGCCAGCCCAGATCGAGCCATCGAAGCATATCACCGCGTCCTCGCGGCTCGGCCCGCTCACGCGGGAGCCCTCGTCGCGCTCGAGCGCCTCTTTGAGCAACAGGGCAAATGGCCGGCGCTGCGCGACCTCCTCGACCGCCGGGCGCGCCAGCTTGAGATCGCCGCTCTGACCCACAGCGACGTCACCCCCGACGCCGTCGCTTCGCTGGAGCGTTTGCTCGGGCTGCACGGACCGCAGGGCCAACTGCCCGACGATGGGGCGCTGGTCCATGCCGCGGAGCGCATCGTCCGGCTGCAGCCCAAACATCTCGAAGCCCTCGCCGTCCTGGCGGCGCGCTACGAAGCCGACAGCCGGTGGAGCGAGCTTGCCGCAATCCTCGAAGGTCGCCACGCGGCGACCGAGGACGTCGCCGAGCGCCTGGACCTGTGCCGACGACTCATCAAGCTGTACCGCGACCGCTTGGAGCAGCCGGAGCGCGCGGTTGCCTGGCTCGAACAAGCCCGAACGCTCGATTCCGACGACTCTGGGTTGCTGCTCGACCTTGAGAAATTGCATCGCAAGAGCGGCGATCTGAGCGCCCTTTTTGACGCGCTGTACCGCGAAATCGAACAATCCGGTGAGTCAGCACCGCTCGAGCGGGTCGAGGAGGCTGCGGATCTGGCAGCAGGCGCCGAGGTGGGTCGCCCAGCGGAGGCGATCACCCTGTATGCCCGCATCCTGGAGCGCGACGCTGATCACAAAGCTGCACGCGAGGGCCTGCTCGGGCTCTATGCGAGTAGCGAGGACCACCTCGCCCACGCCGCGCTGATCGACAGCGAGCTGAGCCGGAGCGACGTGAGCGACCCGACGCGGGCCGGCCTTCTGGAGCGACTGGCGCTGCTAGCAAGCGACCACCTCGACGACTTGGCCCGCGCCGAAGGGGCAGCGGGCATGCTCGCGACCCTCGTGCCCGGGCACCCAGTCGCGGAGCAGATCGCGGTCAGGGCGAGACTGGAGCGGCGCGAGTTCGACGCCCTGCGGGAGGTCTACGGGCCGGGTGCAAAGGGGGCGGCTCGCTACGTCGAGAAGCTGCTCGCCGTCGCGGACACAGCCGCGGGCGCCGCCCCGGCGAGGGCACTGGCGGCAGCGGCACGCGCGTGCGTCGACGAGCTGAACGACAGTCAGCGCGCGTGCGAGCTGCAAGCAAGGGCGGTCGAGTTGATTGGGGCGGTGGCAGACCAGGACGAACTCGCGTGCGAGTTGGCCGGCGGCCTGTTGGCGATGGCGGACGCTGCCGGTCGATCCGAGTTCGAGACGGCCGCGATCGCGGCGATGATCGAACATTCGGAGGGCGAGTCCCGCCGCGAGTACATGGCGTTGCGTGTGGCGCTCCGTGAGCAGCGCCAGGACTTCGAGGGCGCGAGCAGCGCGCTGCAGGAGCTGATCGCGGAACGCGTCGCGGTGCGCGACCTGGAGGCATTCGAAGGCGCGATGGAGCGGCTTGAGGAGTTGACCGCCGCTGCCGGCACCGATGAGCAGCTGCCTTGGCTGCTCGCCGCTTGGGCCGAGGAGCTGTCCGGCGACGCGGAGGCCGAGGACCGCTCGCAGGCCAGTCGAGACGCGGAGGGCGCGCTGTGGCAGCGCGCGGCTGCCCGGGCGCTGCTGGTGGCCGACACATTGGAGTTGGCGCGGCGCGCCATCGACGCGGCGATCGCCGTTCTTGGCGCGAGCAGCGACCGATTCGCCAGCCGTGAACGAATCTGCGCCGAACAGGGCGATTGGCCGGCGGTTGTCGAGACCCTGCGCCATTGGGCCGACCTGGAAGGCGGCGGTCCTGCCGGTGCGCTGCGCATGCGAGCAGCGACGATCTGCGATCACAACCTCAAGCGCCCCGACGACGCGCTGGCTCTGTACCGCGATGTGGTCTCCGAGCGTCCGGAGACACGCCGAGCCTGGATCGGCATGCTCGACATCCTACGCGACCGCGAGGACGAGACAGCGCTAGCTCAAGCGCTCGACGCCTACCTCGCGTCGCCAATTGACCACGTGGACGCCCGAGCCCGCGCGGTGGTCGAACGCATCGGCCTCTTGGCCGGCGACGCCGAGACACCGACCCGCATCGTCGAGCTCGCGCGGCCTGTGCTGGAGGGCCGCGACCTCGAGGGCGGCCTTGACGACGCAAGTGACGCGGTCTTCGACGCCGTCGTGGGACAGATGGAAGTCGAGAGCGCAGCCGAAGCCGCCGCGCGGTTGCTGCTACCCGTGGCTCGCGGCCTCGGCCGCATCGACGACGTGATTCGATGCGGCGAGGTGTTGGCTGAGAAGGTCGAGCACGGCAGCGACGACCACATCGAGCAGCTGCTCGCCATCGCGGACGTCGCACTTGGCGGCAGCGCCCACGGCGAGCGCGCCTGGGAGGCGCTCCATGCGGCCGCCGGCGCACGCCCGGAGAGGTCGGAGATCTGGGATCGACTTGAGTCGCTGGCGAGCCAACTCGACCGCGGCGCGGCGCTCGACGCGTTGCTCGCTGGCTCGGGGGGCCTGCGCCCGAAAGGCGAGATCAAGGCGGCCGCCGACGAAGCGACCCGCAGCGCGCTCCTGGCACGGCTCGTCGAGCGGTCGTTGGCGGGCGGATCCGATGAGCTCGCGCTCGAAGCAAGCCAGGGCCGACGGGCGATCGATACCCACGATCCCGGTCCGCTCGACGTACAGGAGATGATCTATCGGCAACGGGGCGATTTCGATGGCATCGCGCTGATCCTTGAGGAGCGGCTTGAGGCCATCGACGATCAGGACGACCAGATCACCACCTGGCTGAAGCTGGCTGACCTGCACATCTCGGAGCGCGAGAACCTCGGCGAGGCGGCCGAGGTGCTGGCGCGTGCCGTTGTGGCATTGCCAGATTCCGATGCGCTGTGGTCGATGTGGCTGGACACGCTGCGTCGTACGGACCGCCACCGCGAGCTCGTAGAGGCCCTCGACCGTCGGGTCTTGCTGCTGCGCGCGACAGACCAGGATGAAGAGGCCAATGCCCTTGAGCGCGAGGCCGCCGAACTCGTCACCGATGCCTTGAGCGAGCATCGCGCGGCGCTGGCTCGCTGGCTCGACCTCGTCGCGCACGATCCCGCCAACGACGACGTGGTCCAGCGGGCATGCGCGCTGGTACTGGAGTTGGGCGAGAGCGGCTTTGACGGCGACCTCGGTGACCAGGCCAAACGCCTCTGTGGCCACCTTGAGGCGCGGGGCGACTGGCCACTTGTAGACGCGATCCTGACGTCGCGCCTCAATCACGCAACCGGCGACCAACGCTCGGAGCTCGCGCTGCGCGTCGCCAAATCCCGCGAGACGGGTTTGGGCGAGCCAGGCGATGCATTCGACGTCCTCGCAGAGGCGCTGCTGCTGCAGCCAGGTGACGCCGCCCTCCTCGCCGAGATGAGTCGGATTGGTGCTGGCGACAGCGACAAGCACCCAAGTGCCTTGCGGGTCTCGCGGGCGCTCGCCGACGCCGCGGCACGTGCCGACGCTGGGACCGCGCGCGACCTGCGCAGCCGCGCCATCGCAGCCTTGGACGGCAAGGCTGAAGGCGTCGAGCAAGCGACCGAGATCTACCGCGCGATGCTCGCCGACGATCCCAAGGATCGCGAAGCACTGGCAGGGCTTGATTCGTTGCTGACGGAGCAGGGCGACGAGGCAGGCCGGCTTGAGGTCCTCGCGGCCAGAGCTGCCGCCGAGAGCGACCCGTCCGCAGCCCAGGCGTTGCGTCTCGAGCATGCCCGCGCGGCGGACGCTCTCGGCCAGACTGAAGTAGCCGAAGCGAGCTATCTCGCTCTCGGCGACGCGAACGCGACCGAGGTCCGCCAAGAAGCAGCGCTGGCCCTGTCCGCGATCTACGAGAGCCGCGGCGATGACCTGGCGCTGGGCGGCGTTCTTTTGCGCCTGCGTGACGAGGCCGACTCGGTGGAGGAGCGCGTCGTGCACGCCCTGCGCGCGGCGGAACACCTGCACCTCGCCGGTGATGACAAGCGGTCGCTTGTCGCCTTGCGTGAAGCTCAGAGCGACGCGCCACGCGACGAGGCAGTCTTCGCCGCCATTGAAGCGCGCCTGCTGGTGTCGTTGGACGATGTGGCGCTCGCAAGCCACTACGATCAAGGCTGGCGAACGGTGTACGCCGATGGCGCCGCCAGCGAACGGATTCGCTGCCTCGTGGCCCAGGTGCGCTTGCTGATCAAGGCCGGCGAGCCAGCCGAGCCGCTGTGGCGGACCGTCTCCGAAGCCCTCGACGCCGGCCTTCAGGACGAGGTCCTCGACGAAGCGCTGCGGGCGCTCACGGCCGGAGATGACGAGGCCATTGCCCGCAAGGCGCTCGATCGCAGGATCGCCGCGAGCGGCGAGGACGACGCTTCTGAGCGCGTCGCGATGCGGCTCGAGCGCCTTGAGCGATTCCCTGACTCGGTCGACACCCGGGCCGAGAGGGCCGCGGTGGCGGGCCTGTTCGAGCACGACCTGGGCGACCCCGAGGCGGCGCTCGCGCAGTGGCAGGCGATCGTTGCAGAGCTGCCGCTCGACAGCGAAGCGACAGCCGAGATTCTGCGTCTCGCCGAGGAACTGGGCCGACCCGAAGACGCCGACACCTTTCTGCGTGCAGCTCTCGCCGGTCTGGACAACGCGGCCGAGCGCAACGCGTTGCGGATGCGTCTCGTCGAGCGCGCGTATGGCCGTGACGAGCTCGGACGCGCGGCGGACATCCTCGATGAAATCCTCGGGGATGAGCCGGGCCACGCGGAAGCCTGGGCAATGCGTGGAGCGGCCCTGGACAGCTTGGCGGACGAAGGCAACGGCGCGCGACTCGCGGCCCACTTTGAGCACGGCATCGCCCACGCGGCGGGGACCGAGGAGGCCCGAACGGCCCGGATGCAGCTCGCCGAGGTCCATGCGGATCGCCTCGACGCGCCGGCGCGCGCGTTCGAGTTGATCGCCGAACAGATCAAGCTGGATCTCGATGCGAATGATGCGACGGCCGACGTCGAGACGCTGGTCCGCATGGCTGAGGCCTATGGGGACACGGCAGGCCTGACGATTCCGTTGTGGGAGTTGCTTGAGCACGAGGCAGGGCAGCTCGACGGCGAGTTGGCGGCGACGCGATGGGCGGCGCTGGCGGCCCGCTGTCTGGCGGCGCCCCAGGTCGACG
>CALGHC010000591.1 GCA_937915965.1 uncultured Myxococcales bacterium | reverse complement strand
CTTGCCGGTCTTGCCGGTCTTGGCCTTCGCGGGTTTCATCGCCGTACCTCCTCTTGTGTGGTTGGCCGAGGCCTCTTGCCTCGCCGGCTAGCTCATCCCGACCGACGCGGCTGGTGCGCCACGCGTGCGTGTCGCACCAGCCGCGCGCGTCACGCCTGGGCTCCGTCGCTCGCCGCGCCGGCAAATACCTCCTCGACCTGACCCAGCTCGACGCCGGCGGCCTCCTCAAGCAGCGCCTGGCTGACCGGTACGCCGCGGTTCGCCGCGCGGAACGCGGCGCGGAAGACGGCGTTCTTGATGTGACCGCCAGCCATCGCGAAGCCCGTGCCGAGCCGGCCGAAGTCGATCGCCGCGTCCACCGGCACCGTGTCGGGCAGCAGCCGTCGCCAGATGGCGGCGCGCTCCCTTGGGCCGGGTAGGGGGAACTCGATGCGCTCGGTCAGCCGCCGGCCGAGCGCGCGGTCGAGGGTCGCGGCGCGGTTGGTCGCCATCAGGACGACGCCCTCGTGGCGTTCGATCAGCGACAGCAGGACGTTGACCGCGGCGTCGTCGTGGCGCGAGGCGTTGCCCTCGCCGCGCTCCATGAGCAGCGCGTCGGCCTCGTCGAGGAAGATCACAGCCCCCAGCCGGCGGGCGTCGTCAAACAACCTCGCGAGGTTGCGTTGCGTCTCGCCGACCCACTTCGAGACGATCGCCGGGAAGGCGGCGACCACCAGCGGCCGGCCGAGTTCGTTGGCGATCGCCTCAGCGCACAGCGTCTTGCCGGTGCCCGGCGGTCCACACAGCAGCGCCGAGACGCCCTTGCCCGCCGTCATGTGGGCGCCGATGCCCCAGCGCTCGAGCAGCGTCCGCCGGTTGCGGGCCGCGGCGATCAGCTCGTCGACCTGAGCGCTGACGTGCGCCGGCAGGATGACGTCGGCGAGGCGGGCGCGCGGCACAACGAGGCCGGTGGTGTCGTCATGGACCTGACAGGCTTGCTGGCGCGCGGCGCCGTCGAGCATCGCCATGGTGATGGGCCCGGCCGCCGTGCCGCCCTCGCTAGCCTCTGCGCCGCCCTCGCCTGCGTCGGCGCCGCCGTGGACCGCCTCAGCGATCGCCATCAGCACCGCGTTCTTGATCAGTCCGCCGGTCAGGTCGTGGCGATCGGCCAGCATCTCGACGTCGACGTCGGCGGCGATCGGTGCGCCGGCGGGCAAATGCCTGCGCCAGATCTCGGCGCGGGCCTCGCGGTCCGGCGCCGGGAAACGGACCTTGACCAGGATCCGCCGCCCGAGCGCCTCGTCGAG
The DNA here is from genome assembly GCA_937915965.1 of uncultured Myxococcales bacterium. Taxonomy (GTDB): domain Bacteria; phylum Myxococcota_A; class UBA9042; order UBA9042; family UBA9042; genus CALGHC01. Next base: position 2,675 of record CALGHC010000591.1, on the reverse strand, counting down.
CCGCTCGGGCGCGTTGGTGGCGAGCACGGCGATGCCCTCGAAGCGCTCGATCTCGGTGAGCAGCATCGTCATCAGGGCGTTGCCGAAGCGACGCGCCTCGAACAGCGCCTCGCACTCGTCGAAGAAGAGCAGGGCGTTCTGTAGCCGGGCCTCGCGGAACAGCGCCGGCAGGAAGCGCGCTGCCTCGTTGTGCTCGACGAAGGTGGGGATGTCGACGTTGAGCACCCGCTTGCCGAGGTGGTCGGCGATCGCGTGCGCCATCATGGTCTTGCCCGTCCCCGGCTCGCCGTGGAACAGCAGCAGCACGCCACGGCCGTAACCGATGACGTCGTCGAAGCCCCAGTCGGCGCGCGCCTGCAGGTAGCGATCGTGGTGTTCGACCACCGACAGGATGCGCTGCTTGTCCCCGCCCGCGATCACCACCTGGTCGAGTCGTGCGCGGGCGGTCTCGACGGCGCTGAACTCGATGAGATCCTCCGGCAGCGAGTCGTCGCCGATCAGCGACGCCCAGCCCCGCGGCGTGATGCTGATCTCGGTGTCGAGCAGGCCGCGCGGGCTGGTCGTTCGCGCCGAGACCTCGAGCACGACCAGATCGTTGCGTACCAGCGCGCCGCGCCGGCCGAAGCGCTCGCGCAGCGCCAGTCGCTCGGTGAGGGGGATCTCGCAGAAGCCGAAGGCGACCTCGACGCTCGGCGTGCCGCCCATCTGGCCGGCGTCGACGTTGCTGAGCAGCTCCTCGAAGCGACGCGAGAAGCACGGCGCCGCCGCCAGCAGCAGCACCGTGCGCTCGAAGTCGTCGAGCTCGCACGTCCCCACGAGCCGGTCGAGCCCCAGCGGCGAGGCGTCCGACACCCGGTGGGCGGCGAGGCGGCCGTCGATCCGGGCGCGCAGGGCGGCCTCGTCGCGGCCGAAGCGCTTGATCCGGCTGCGCAGCGTCCGCACCGGCGTGTCGCTGTGACGAAAGACGTTGGCGTTGGGGTTGTCCTCGTCTTCGCGGCCAGCGACCTCATTCTCGGCGCCGATTCGCCGCGACCGGGCCTCGATCCAGGCGAGCTCATCCTCGAGGTAGGCGTGGTCGTCGGCGTAGGGTCCGGCGATGGTGCGCTTCGCGGTGATGCGCGCGGCGGTGGCGATGGCGGTGGCGCCGACGGTGGCGCTCAGCGCCTCGGTGGCGGCGAGCGGACGGGCTGGGGTGGTCCTGGCCATGGAATCCTCCTGGATGCTGCCTGCGTGTCGCCTGGCCCCTATTGGCCGCGAGGGTCGCCGTTGTGGCGGGCGCGTGAGTGCGCCTGGCGCCTGGGGTGGGTGGGAGCCGGTCCTGCGGTGATTGCTCTCACGGTGACTGCTCCCACCCTGACTACTCGCGAGCGGCCCAAAGTGAGCCGGCCGGCGGTCGGTAAGCGACAGATGGTGTCGCCCAGAGTTCGCGCCTTCTACGGTGATGCCTTCTGGGCAACGCTTTAGGTCGCTCCGGCGACATCGGCTCGGCGGAAGCCTGCGGTGTGACGTGGGTGCGGATGCGTTCACGGTTGCGGGGCATGGCGGGCTCCTGAGGCGGGTCTGCCAACGGTGGCCGGTCGGCCAGGCCCGTCGGGCGACAGAACATGCCCGACACGCCAGTTCCCGACATGCCAGTTACGGCTGACGGCGCGATGATTGAATCAGAATGCGGCAGGTATGCGACAGGATGTGTCGGAGATCGGCGGTGATCGCCGCGCTCCTTCCCGTCGCCGCGCATTGGCAGCGGCCACACTGTCGCCTAGCATTGCATCGCCTCGGTCGCGCCGCCGCCTCGTCCCCCGCCCACCATCTGAAACTATCTGAACCAAGGATCACGCCACCATGAGCGAACAGCCCGCCGGCGAAGCCGCCGTCCTGCACCTCGACCTCGACGTCCACCACCCCGACGTCATCGCCTGGCTCGCGCCGCTGGCCCCCGCCGATCGCGCCGAGCGGGCCGAGCACGCCCTCGCCGTCGGCCACCAAGTCCTGACCTATGTACAGGCGAGCGCGTCGGAGCAGTCGCTCGGTCGCTTCTTCGCGCCCGTCGTCGACCGCGTCGAGCGCCTGCAGGGTACCCTCGACACGATGATGGCCTACGCGGCCAAGTCGCAGCGGCTCGGCGAGCTGGGCGAGGCGATCGTCACCGAGCAGCTCAGCGCTGCCTTCCCCAACGACCGCTTCGAGCTCGTCTCCAAGGGCGGCCACCAAGCCGACGTCCACGGCCACTTCTCCCTGGAGGACGACCACATCGAGACGGCGCTTATCGAGGTCAAGCTCTACAGCGGCGACGTGCCAGGGGCCGAGCTCGACAAGTTCCGCCGCGATCTCGCCACCACCGGCAAGCGCTACGGCCTGATGGTGTCGCTGACGAGCCGTCTGACCGGCATCGCCGGGCCGCTCTCGGTCGAGGCCACCGACGACTTCCTCGCCGTCTACGTGCCCCACGCCGGCCTCGAAGGCCTCGGCCTGTACTGGGGCGCCGCCGTCCTCAAGACGCTGATGCGCTACGAGCGTCAAGCACACCGTCGCCTGCAGACCGACGTCATCGAGCAGGCCCTCACCCGGCTGCGCGGCGAGCTCGACAGCCTCGCCGCCGCCGCCCGCCAGGTCGGCGCCCTGCGCGACTCGGTCCGCAAGGCCCAGGCCGCCGTCAACAAGTCCCTCGACGCCGT
>CALGHC010000590.1 GCA_937915965.1 uncultured Myxococcales bacterium | reverse complement strand
CGGACCAGCGATTCATCGTAGAGGAGATCGATGGGACACTCGACGAAGACCGGCCCGGGAACCCCGCTCATCGCTTCGGCGAAGGCGCGCTCGACCGCGGGCGCGAGGTCACGCACCCGGCTGACCGAGGTCGACCATTTCACGTGTGGGGCGATCACCGCCAACTGGTCGATGTCTTGAAGCGAGCCTCGACCCTTGAGCATGGTCGCGGTGGCGCCGCCGAGCAGCACCAGGGGTGAACCGGCCATCTGCGCATTCTTCAGCGCGGTCAGCGTGTTGGTCACGCCGGGACCAGCCGTCACCGCCGCGACCCCCGGCACACCAGTCAGCCGCGACGAGGCGTCCGCAGCGAAGGCCGCCGTCGCCTCGTCGCGTACGTCGACGACACGAATGCCCAACGAACGGGCGCCGACGAGGATCGGCGAGATGTGGCCGCCGCACAACGTGAAGAGTGTCCGCACACCCTGCTGCTGCAGGACGCGGGCGATGCGCAGGCCGCCATTCATGCTGTTCCTTTGGGCTCTTCTTGTTCGGCGGCCGGGTCCGCTCGCCAAGGAAGACGCTTGGTTCTTCGTCCCTCGCCACAACATGCGGCCTTGGGCAGGTGTGGGGCTGCTGCGCTAGGGGGGCGGCGTCAGGATGTGGTGGTTGAGGACGAAGCAGGTGAATTCGCCCTCGAAGACTGCGCGATCGTTGTGGTGGACGGTCACCGAGACATGTCGCTTGCGCCCCACGCTGCCGCGTACCGTCGCCTCGGCGTCCAGGACGGCACCGCAGGGGACCGGGGCGAGGAATCGGGTCTGGGCAGCGCCGAGGACGACGTTGGGGTCGTTGACAGCGAGCATGGCGGCGTAGTCTGCCTGGCCAAAAACAAAGCCGCCGTGGACCAGCCCGTGCGCGTCGACCACCATCTCGCGGCAGGTGTGCATGCGCACATGGGCGTAGCCCGGGCGGAGCGCTACCGGCGCACCGCACAGGCGCGTGCTGGTCTCAAGGTGGCTGTTGGGGAGCATGGCAGGAACCGGTTGGGGGGGGCTGCTCGCGGTCTGCGCCGCCTCGTGCCGCTCGGGCAGCCGCGCCGCAGTTTGGCGCGGCCGACAGAGCCAAGCACGGGTCTACGGCAGAACCCCGGGATCGGCAAGGGATGTTGGAGTCAATTGCCTGACAGAAAAGCGGAAACGGTCAACCGGCTGGCTGCGAAGCGTGGCTAGCTTCGCGGGCGATCAGGCTCGGCGTGGCCGCGGTCCCGTTCGGGTCGCTCCAGGACGAAGTCGAGCTCGTACATCTGGTAGTCGGCCGCGTACATGCCGACCGCCTCGTAGGTCCGTCGCGCCCCAGAGTTGGCCTTCTCGACGTAGAGGCGCACGCCCACGACGTCGTCCTCGCCTCCGGCCCAGGCGATCACAGCGTCGTATAACGCCCGAAACACACCCCGCTTGCGGGCACCGGGTTCGACATGGACGCTCTGGATCCAAGCGAAGCGGCCCGCGCGCCAGTCGCTCCACTCGTAGGTCACCATCAGCTGACCGGCGCGGCGGCCATCGCGCTCAGCGACCAGATAGAATCCGTGGCGCGGGTCGTCCAGGACTGCCTCGATGCCGCGGCGCAGCCGGTCCCGATCGAGCGTGACGCCCTCGGTTTCGGCCGCCATGGCCGCGTTGCCGCTGACCAGCGCGCCGATGTCGGCGGCGCAGGCCGGGCGGACGGTCACGGCTGTGGGCGTCGAGGTGGGTGTCATGTCGCTGTCGCTGTGCTTGTCCCGCTTGTCGCAACCCGGCCAGACGCGCTCGTGGATCTGCTCGCCCGGCGCCCTCGCGGGCTTGGCCCACCTCAGCCCGCGCACGGTACGGTCAGCACCAGGTCGTCGATGAAGACACCCTTGCCGGTGTTGTTGACATGGTCGACGGTGTTGAAGTCGAAGAGCACCTGGATCTGCTGTCCCGACCACTCGTTGAGGTCGATCGTGATGTCTTGCCAGACCTTCAACGGCGTCTTTGGCCCTTTGGACCAGACCTGCTTGGAGCTGCCGGCTGGACCCTGCACCGAGATGATCAGCTTGTCGTAGGCCTCTCCGGGCTCGACATCGAGGTACAACGAGAACGTCAGCTTGATGCCGGTCCCCTTCGTTAACAGCATCATCGGTGTTTGGGCAATACCCTTGCTTGCCTTGAAGTCGAAGTTGTCGGTGGCGGGGTTGCCGTAGAACAGCACGCCTTTTTGCGACTTGAACAGCGGAGAAGGATTGCGCACCTGCCAGCCCTGCGCGGGCCCCATCTGGTTCTCGAACGCGATGCCGTGCGCGCTGCCGCCGTCGAAGTTCGCCTTCCATTTGTTCGGATCGCAGCAAGCCTTCAGCGGCGACCAGCTGCACTGCCCCTCGACGCAGACGTCGGAGGTGCACGCCAGGCCGTCGTCGCAGTGGCCGTTCGAAAGGCAGCAGCCAGGATCGATCGGCTTGACGCAGGAGTTGAGGCCTTCATCGCAATAACCGGTCTGGCACTTCAGGGAGGCGCAGACCCGCGGGGTGCTGTTGAGGCACTTGCCCACGCCGTCGCAGGTGTCCGAGAGGGTGCAGTACTTGCCATCGTCGCACGCGGTGCCCTTCGCCGTGTGCGTGATCACACAGGTCGCCAGCTTCTGGTCGCACGTCGCGATGTTGCACGCGTCACCACCGGGACACACCTTGGCCGGGCCCGCACAGACCCCCTTGCCATTGCATTCGTCCTTGTCCGTGCAGAAGTTGTCGTCGTCGCATGGCGTGCCGAGGGCCTTGGCGTTCTTGACGCACTCGAAGGTCACCGCGCTGAGGGATTTGCATGCGGGAGACTCGCACGCGCCCGTCGGGATGCCCGAGCACGTGATCAGGGGGCCCTTGACGCACTTGCCGGCCGAGCACTTGTCCGGCGTGCAGCCGCTCTGATCAGCGTCACAGGGAGTGCCATCGGACTTGGTGACCGTCTCGCACTTGCCGGTTTGCGGGTTGCATGCGGCTGTGTTGCAAGCGTCGCCGGCGCCGCTGCAGTCGATTGGCTTGTTGCCGCTCTTGCACACGCCGGTGTTGCAGACGCCCGAGCTGGGCTGCTGGCATTTGTCCGACGTGTCGCAGGCCTTGCTGTTGGCTGCCGCCACGTCGTTCTTGCACTTGCCCGCAGCGCAGCTGTCCACCGTGCAGGGGTTGTTGTCGTCGCAGTCCTTGGCAACCTGACACTCGCAGGAGTTCGTCGAGATGCACTTGCCGCTTGCGCACTTGTCGGAGGTGCACTCGTTGCCGTCGTCGCACTTGGCTGCGTTGTCGGCGGGGTGCTCGCAGCCACTGCCGGCCTTGCAGGTGTCCGTGGTGCAGGGGTTGCCGTCGCTGCATGGGCCGTGGTCGGGGCTGTGCGTACATTTGCCCGAGCTCGCCTCGCAGGCGTCGAATGTGCACACGATCGCGTCGTCGCACGGCGCCTTGCTGCCCACGCAGATGCCGCCGGCGCAGGTATCATCGACTGTGCACGGGACGCCGTCATCGCAGCTGTTGCCGTTTGCCTGATGCAGACAGCCCTGCGCCGGGTCGCATGGGTCGTCGGTGCACTCGTTGTCGTCGTCGCACAACACCTCCAGGCCCATGCACGCGCCGTCGGTGCACACCGAGTCCGCGGTACAGGCGTCGTTGTCGTCGCAGTTCTTGGCTTCGTTGAGCGGCGTTGGCTCGCACTCGCCGCTGTCCACCTGGCAGCTGTTGACCAGGCACGCGGTGTCCTCGGCGCCGTCGCAGACAACCACCGAGGCGGGGTCGAGCTGGCATGCCTTGTCGATACACTGGAACTTGCCGCCACAGAGGGTGTTCTTCTCGAGGCAGTCGGCATCTTCGCCGCAACCGCATTGCGGGTCTTGTTCGCCCGCGCAGACGCCGCCCTCGCCGCAGATGTCATTGACCGTGCAGACGTTGCTGTCGTCGCAATCCGGGCCCAACTCGAAGCCGACAACCGTGCAGCCGACAGCGAGGTCGCAGCCGTCCTCCGTGCACGGGACGTTGTCGTCGCATTTCAGTGGGTTGGCGGTCGAGAGGCAGCCTGTGGTCTTGTCACAGGTGTCGAGGGTGCAGTCGATGCCGTCGTTGCAGGGGATGTCCTGGCCGTGGCACGCGCCTGCTACGCAGACGTCGTCACTGGTGCAGGCGTCCTCGTCGTCGCATTCAAGTTGAAGATCAGTGATCGGTTCGTGGACCACCTGGGTTCCCTGGTCGCAGTAGTCGTTGGTGCATGCGTTGCCATCGTCGTAGTCGGCGGCGGTCGCCGCCACACAGTCGCCGTCAGCGCACTTCTTGCCGCACGCGCCCAGCCCACAGGTCGTGCCGTCGTCCTTTGAGCGCACGGTGCACACGCCGTCGGCTGTGCACGCAGTCAGCTCGCACTCTCCAAAAATCAGTGACGGGTCATTGCACTGCGTGTCGGTTGGCCGAAGCTCCAGCTCGCACTTGCCGCCGTTGCATTTGGGCAGATTGCAAGGCGTCTTGCCCTTGATCGTCTGGCAGTCGAAATCCGTGGCGCATTCGTCCGCTGCGGTCGAGTCGACCGATACGGAGTCGACGGGGGAAGTCGTCTCCTCGACCGCGTCGGTCGAACCCGAAGTGGAGTCCGCCACGCCCGCGACCACAACCTCGCCACAACCTGCGGCAAGCAAGACCACCGCCAGGCCTGCCGAGGCGATGCGTTTCGTTGTCGCCCTGCCCATTGTGCCCATCGCCTTCTCTCCCGTGCGCGCCCGCGCGCGCCGCCGTCACCCGACCGCCTGCTCGAAAGGCGGCTATCGCATGACGATTTTTGCCCGTTGGCTCATTGCCGGGGCGCGACCAAGCTGGCGCGCTTGTGGCTGCTTGGTCGTGGCGCTTCCAGTTGCCAGGCCGCCCTGCACCCGGAGTCTACAGGGGCCCGGGATCGAGTCAAAATCCGCTGCACTGTCCGACGTGCGCGCTGCGTAGTACACGCACGGTTCTCCTCCCGTCGTCGGCCTTCGTTAGGAGGCGCCCGTGGTCCTTGGCCACAGCCGTTCGGCCAGGCCTGACGTTCGCTCGCTGCTGCGCGCGAAACAGGCCCAAAGCGCTGGCTCATTGGCCACCACGGTGACGCGTTCGCGCGCTCGCGTGACGGCTGTGTACAACAATTCGCGGCCGAGCAGACGGCTCGGGTTCGCCGGCAGCACCAGGACGACATGGCGATACTGCGAGCCCTGGCTCTTGTGGACGGTCATCGCCCAGGTCATCTCGTGCGCCGGCAACCTGCCCGGGTGCAAGCGGATGAGCTCGTCTCGCTCGGTTCCGGCGAAGCAAGCCTCGAGGTCGCCGGCAGGCGTGCGAACCAGGACGCCTACATCGCCGTTGGCCAATGAGGTGTCGCGGTCGTTGGCCGTAATCAACAGCGGCTGGCCAGCGTGCCAGCGGCCGACTCGACCGCTTGCGACCATCGCGTTCGTGGCGGGATCGGCGCGCAGCAGCGCGTCGATCTCGGCGTTGATGCCAGCGACGCCCAGTGGGCCGCTGCGGTGGGCACACAGGATGCGCAGGGCGTCCAGAGCGCCGAGAGCCGCCTCGGCGTCGCCGGCGAGCGCAAACTGCGCGGTCGGGCCGATGGCGGCCAAGATCAGCCGACCCAGGTCTCCGGTTTCGCCTGGCCCGTTGGCGCCGCCGGAACACCGCCGTCGGGCGCCGGCCAGGTTGGGTCTCGCAGCGGGCACCAGCCAGTCCAGATCGGCTGCACGCTCGCCACCGAGCAGGACCGACGGCTCCCCGCGCAGCAGGACGGCCGCAGCCTCGAAGCGGGACCGCTTGATATCGAGACCCGCGTTGATATCGAGACCCGCGTTGATATCGAGACCCGCGTCGATATCGAGACCCGCGTTGATATCGAGACCCGCGTTGGCATCGAGACCCGCGTTGATATCGAGACCCGCGTTGGCATCGAGACCCGCGTCGGGGCTCCCCGCATCACCTGGCCCGGCGTTGCTCGGATCTGTCGCCGGCAAGCGGTCGTCCAGGCGGCCCTGCAGGACTCCGGCGAGCGCCGCGATGCCAGAGGTCGCCGCGAACCGCCAGGCTCGATCGAGCACGACGATGCAGTCTCCCAAGCCCGTGGGCCGCTCCCGCGCCTGCGGCAGCTTGTCGCCCGCCGCTGTGCGCAGCAAGGTGTGAAGTTCTCTCGACAGACCCGCGTGGGCGCCCGCACCGCCTGCACCGCCCGCACCGCCTGCACCGCCCGTGATCGGACCACAGATGTCCGCAAGCACCGCGCCTGCGTCGATCGAGGCGAGCTGATCGTGGTCCCCAATCAGCACCAGTCGCGTCGAGGGAGCGATGGCGTCGACCAGACGGGCCATCATCGCGAGATCGACCATCGAGGCCTCGTCGATCACGACGACGTCGGCGCGCAGCGGTCGGTCTGCGTGGTGGCGGAACCGGCTGGGGGTGCGAGCCTGATAGCCCAGCAGGCGGTGCAACGTCGTCGCGCTGGTTGGCAGGCTTGCCCTGGTCGCCTCGCCGAGGTCGCCGGTCTCGTCGATCTCGTGCAGCGATTCTAGCAGCCGCACGGCGGCCTTGCCGGTCGGCGCCGCCAGCGCAATGCGGAGATCAGGCGGCACGGTCGCGCCGGCCGCGGCGGTGGACTCTTGCTCGGCCGCGCGCTGGTCGATGAGCAACGCGATCAGCTTCTTGACCGTGTAGGTCTTGCCCATTCCCGGCCCGCCAGAGATCACGGTGAGTCGCTTGCCCAGCGCAAGCAGCACCGCGAGACGCTGGCGGTCGACGCCGTCCGGATGGGGCTCGTGACTGTTGAACAGCGCGTCCAGGCGCGCGCCGAGGCGTCCTGCTGCCGTGATGGGCAGGAGCTCCGACGAAATCTGTCGCAGCTGGCTCGCGAGTCGGAACTCCCACCGCCAGTAGCGGTGGAGATAGATGCGAGGTCCGTCGAGGACGATAGGCGTGGGCATTTCCGCGTCGTCGTCCGCGTCGTGGACCAGCGTCGTGCTCGCCGCCAGCAGCTCGATCCACGCCGCCGGATCGGGCCAGATCAGCGGCGGTCCCTCGACCTCGGTTCGCCAGGCGCCGTCCGCCCCGCGCCCGGGTCCACTGCGTTCGAGTCGGTCGAGGCGCTGGCAGACGTGGCGACGACGCGGAGCGCGACTCGCCACGGCCACGGCGATCAGGATCCGTTGGTCCGTGACGCCGGCGATGCGGCCCAGCCCGACGGCGACCGCCTCGTCGACGCGATCGATCACTCCGGCTGCGACGGCATTCTCAAGGGCGTCCCGGCGTCCATCGAGGCGAACGACACTGGCCGCAGGATCTGATCCAGCGGGTCTCGTGGGTATGCTCACGAGTCTCTCCCATGCTCAAACAGCGTGGAGAGCGCCTCGACCAGCGCGCGCGGCGGCCGCGCGAACCACACGCCTGTCGGCGGCTCTGCCTCGCCCACGCCGCGCAAGCCGATCATGCCGCGCAGGAAGAGGTAGTATGCGCCGCCCACGTGGCGATCGTAGTCGTATTGTGCCCCCAGCCGGCTGGCCAGCAGGCGATCGAGGGCGACGGTGTAGACGAGCAGCTGCAGGTGGTAGTGGCTGTGTGCCATCGCGTCCGCCATCGGCCCCTTCTGGTAGTGTGCCGGTGTGCACCGCAGCGTGCCGCTGGCATCGAGCCCCCCGAGAAAGTTGGTCTTCCAGTCGGCGAGGAAGTAGCGGACGTCGCCGCCCACCGTCGCGCGAAATACCAGATCGATGGTGCCCGTCATGATGCCGCGCAGACCGCCAAAGCCGAGCGCAGCGACCCGTTCGAGCCAGGCGTCGTTGAAGGGTTCGGCGCTGCCGCGGTGTCGGCGGATGACGTTCGCGAGGCGAATGGCGGTCACTGGCGCCGTGGCGGCCGACTCGCGACTGCCTCCGCCTGGGTCGGCCTCAGGGCGGCCGCCGCCGACAAGCGGGAACTCGAAGGCCAGCTCGTTGAGTCGGTCGACCGGCGTGAGCTCGCTGAGGCGCAAGCCGCCGGCCGGCGCGCCCAACGATGTGTCGAGTGCGGTGTGCAGGCCCGCAACCAGGCGGCGCTGGTCGGCCGCGTCTAGCGACAGAAAATGTCGCTGGAGGGCTGTCTCGACATGGCCGGCGACAGCGGGCCAGTCGGCCAGCTCACGAAAGTCCACGACCTCAAGCAGCTCGTGAATCGCGTTGCCGGCTTCGCGGCCGCGCGGCAGAAAGGCCAGCGGCACCTCGTCTTGGGTCGCCACGGCGTCCCCTTGCGGGCTGAGATCGCTGTCGGCGTTATCGAGCTCGCGCAACCAGGCCGGGTCGAGATCGTGCGCGTCGACTCGAACGGCGGACTCGCCCTCGGACGTCGCGGCTGAGGCGACGTTGCCCGCCTCGGCCGCTGTCACGGCATCGATCCCAGCTGCAATCGCGGGATCGACGGGTGATGTCTTTGGCGTCGCCGGCGAAGGTACGGCTCGGGCTCCCGCGTTCCGGTTCAACAGCCCGCTGTAGCTTGCCCGCCGCCAGAGGCGATCGATGGGCCGCTGCCGCCACGTGCGGGTCGCAAGCCTAGCCGGTGTCGCGCCAGACGAAGGAATCGCGTCTTCGCTTGGCGTTGGTCTCCATTCTCGGGCGATCAGTGCGCCACTGGAGGCGTGCTGGAGGCGATGCAGGTCGGCGACGACGTCCGTCTCGTCCATGGCCCGCAAGCGCGCTGCGAGCGCATCGAGGGCTGTCACGGTATCCACCGCGCCGGCTTCACGGTCGCGGTGCAGCAGCCAGGCGAGGGGGGACGCCTCCCAGGAGCGAAACCGGCCGCAGTATACAACGGTGCGGTGGCGGGCCCGAGTCACCGCGACGTAGGCCTGGCGAATGGTCTCCTCGAAGGCTTCGGCATGAATCGCTGCCGCGATCTGTGCGCCGTCGCTGGGGTTCCGGCGCAGATCGCAGACTGGGGCGCCGTCGCCTCCGTCGGTGTAGAAGCGCGCCAGCCCACTCTGTGTGCGTGCGGTGCCGTGCAGGTAGGGGCAGAAGACGACGGGAAACTCCAAGCCCTTGGACTTGTGTACGGTGACGATCTGCACGGCGTCTGCGTCGGTCTCCAGCCTCATCTCGGCCGCGTCGCCTTCCTGCGATTCGCGTCCTCGGCGCGCGGCCAACCAGTCGACCAGCGCAGATGGCGCCAGTCGATCCCGCGCGGCGACCTCGTGCAGCAGCTCGCCGAGATGAAGCAGATCGGTCACACTGCGCTCGCCCTCCGGCAGACTCAGCAATCGTTCGGCCAAGGTCGCGTCGCCCCCCGCCGGATCCCGGGCCAGGGGCTCCGCCAGCAGCCGGTGCAACATCGCCAGAAAGCCGCGTTCTCGCCAGATCTCCTCAAGCGCCAGCAAGCGGCGGCTCCACAGGTCGGCGAGCGCGGCGTCTTCGTCGAGGTCAATGAGGTCGAGGGCGCTCATTCCGACAAGATTTGTCGCCACGGCCGTGCGTGTCGCGCGTCGGTCCCGAGGTGCCGCGACGGCGGCGAGAACGACGCCGAGATCGGCCGCCATCTCGCCGGCGAATACGTCGCCAAGGGCGCCGATTGACCCCGGCAGGCCTCGCCGGCGCAGGGCGCGCTGCATCGCCGCCGCTTGATGGTTCGTGCGGGTGAGCACGGCCACGTCGCCCGGGCGCACCGGCCG
>CALGHC010000589.1 GCA_937915965.1 uncultured Myxococcales bacterium | reverse complement strand
GCCGCCGCTTGTGCCGCCGGTGCCGGCCGTCGCGGCGCAGCCGCCACCGCCGCCGCCGCCACCCGATCCGCCGATATCGTCCTTCCCGGCGGCGTTGTTGCATCCGTGTACCTCGACGCCACCCGCGGCACCGCCGCCGCCGCCGCCGGAGCCGTTGCCACCGCCGGTGCCGGCGGAACCAACAGTGGCCGACCAGGTCCCGCCGACGATGGTGCCACCAGCGCAGCCCTTGCCGGCCGTGCCCGGCGCGCCGTCCGCGCCATCAGCCCCTTGGGCGCCCGCTCTGGGCGATGGGGGCACCTTGCAGGTCCAGCAGTTCGTGTAGGGCGCGCCGATGACGGCGTCGTCGCCCGGCTTGCCGCCCGTGCCACCGCCAACGCCTGCGCCCTTGACGCCTGACTCCGCAGCCTGCGGACCGGTCTCGAAGTCCGGACAGACGGCCACCCCACCGGCGCCGCCGGCAGCTGCTGCGCCGCAGGCGCTCGTTCCGCCCACACCGCCTGCGGTGTGATGACTCACCTCGCATTTGTTGCTGCCGACGTCTTTGGCGTTCGCGCCCTTGATGCCGACTCCTCCGTCCGCGCCGTCGCCGCCCGCGGCACCCGGGCTACCGTCCGCGCCGTTGCCCGCGATGAGTCGGATGCCTGCGAGCTGCAGTCGGTCGTCGCATCCATCCGCGTGCAGAGCGAAGCTCGATTTGCCTGCCTGCGTTGGCATCGCGCCCTGAATCGTCAGGCCATCCACGCGGGTCTTTTGCTTGCTCGCGTCGCTGATCCCCTTGCACGCCATCGCCACCGCGTCCCCGCTCGCTGGCGTCGCGCCGACTACGATGGTCTCGAACGCCGTCGTGTTGCGGCCGCCAAATCCAGCGCTGTAGCCGCCGTATACCGAGATGCCAGCGACGAGCCCGACGTTGCCCACGTAGGTGCCGCCCGCGACATAGACGTCCCGCTTGGTCGCGTCACCAGCGGCCAGCGCGAGCGCCTTCGCGAGGGTCTGGACGGGCGCGTAGCGGCTGCCGGCGTTGCTGTCCTTACCCGTCTTGGCGACGAAGATGGCCTTGGTGATGTCGCCGTCGACGCCGTCGCAGTTCTGGTCGATGCCATCGGGCTCGTCTTCGCCCACAACCGGCAGGCACTCGCAGCCATCGAGCGAGCTGCCGTTGGCGTCGACCCAGCCCGGCGCGCAGTCGTAGCCGCAGACCTTGGCGCCAGCGACCACCTCGCAGGTCGGCGTGCTCGTGCCGCCCGGTGGCGTCGGGCAGGCGATGTCGTGTTGGCAGCCGGCCTTGGAGTCGCACCAGTCGTCGGTGCAGGGCGAGGCGTCGTCGCAGCTCGCCGCTACCCCAGCGCAGGTCCCGCCCGAGCAGGCGTCCGCCGCAGTGCAGGCGTCGTTGTCGTCGCAGCCGATCGTGTTGGCGCTGTACGTGCAGCCCTTGACGGCGTCGCAGGCGTCGGTGGTGCACAGGTTGCCGTCGTCGCAGCTGACCTTGGCCCCCGACGCGCACGAGCCGGTCTTGCAGACATCGCCGACGGTGCATGCGCTGCCGTCGTCACACGGCAAGGTGTTTTGCGGGTTGGCGCAGCCGTCAACGGGGTGGCATTGGTCATCGGTGCAGCCGTTGCCGTCGCTGCAGTTCAGCGCCGGCCCTGGCTTGCATGCCCCGCCGCTGCAGGTGTCGGTCGTCGAGCAGACGTTGCCGTCGCTGCAACCAGCCGAGTTGGCGGTAAAAACGCAGCCTGTGTTGCTGTCGCACTTGTCGTTTGTGCACGGGTTGCCGTCGTTGCAGGTCACGGCCCCGCCGGCGGTACAGACGCCGACGCTGCACACATCGCCGGCCGAGCAGGCGTTGCCGTCGTCGCAGGGCAGCGCGTTGTGCGGGTTGATGCAGCCGGTCTTCGGGTCGCAGCCGTCATCCGTGCACAGATTCCCATCGCCGCATGCCTTGGCAGCGCCCGGCTGGCAGCCGCCCTTGGCGCAGGTGTCGATCAGCGTGCAAGCGTTGCCGTCGGCGCAGGGAGCGCTGTTGGCGACCGCGAGGCACCCCTTGAGCGCGTCGCAGCTGTCGTTTGTGCAGGGGTTGCCATCATTGCAGACCACCAGCGCGCCGCTCTGGCATGCGCCACCCTTGCAGGCATCGTTCTGGCTGCAGACGCTGCCGTCCTCGCAAGGCTTGGTGTTGTTCGCCGTCGTGCAGCCAGCGTCGGGGTTGCAGCCGTCGTCGGTGCACGGGTTGCCGTCGTTGCAGACCTTGGCGGCGCCCGGCTGGCAAACAGCGGCCTTGCAGGCGTCCGTTGTGGTGCACGCGTTGCCGTCGTCGCACTTGGCGTTGTTGTTTTGGAAGACGCAGCCCGTCTTGGCCGCGCAGCTGTCGTTTGTGCAGGGGTTGCCGTCGTTGCAGACGAGCATCGCGCCGCCCTTGCAGGTGCCGCCCGCGCAGGTGTCGACCTGGGTGCACGCGCTGCCGTCGTCGCACGGTAGATTGTTGGCGGGGAAGACGCATCCCTTGGCCGCGTCACAGGCGTCGTCGGTGCACGGCTCTTCGTCGTTGCAGGTCAAGGCGGCGCCCGGTTGGCAGGTTCCGCCGGCGCAGGTGTCGGTCGTGGTACATGCGTTGCCGTCGTCACATTGGATGGTGTTCTGCGTCGCAGCGCAGCCCTTGGTGGGGTCACAGACGTCGGTGGTGCAGGGGTTTCCGTCGTCGCAGACGATCGAGGCGCCCGGCGCGCAGGCGCCGGCCTTGCAGAGATCGTTTTGGGTACAAGCACTTCCGTCGTCGCACGGCACGCTGTTGGCAGGGAAGACGCAGCCTTCGGCCGGGTCGCAGCTGTCGGTCGTACAGGGCTCACCGTCTGAACACGGCTTGGACGGCCCGGCCTGGCAGACGCCGGCGCTGCAGGAGTCGGCGGTGCTGCACGCGTTGCCGTCGTCGCATGACGCGACGTTGTTGGTCGAGACGCAGCCGCTCTCGGCCGCGCAGACCTCGTCCGTGCAGGCGTTGCCGTCGCTGCAGCTCAGCGCTGGCCCACCGGCACAGGCGCCGTCCTTGCAGGCGTCGCCGTTGCTGCACGCGTCACCGTCGTCGCAAGGTAGCGCGTTGTCGACGTGGCCGCAGCCCGCGCTGGCGTCGCACGTCTCGCTGGTGCACGGGTTGTCGTCGTCGCAGGCGAGCGGCTTGCCCGGCACACAAGCGCCGGCGACGCAGTGATCGGCCTCGCTGCACGCGTTGCCGTCGTCGCAGTCCAGCGCGTTGTGGCCGAACGTGCAGCCGGTCTGGCTGTCGCAGCCATCGTCGGTGCAGGGGTTGCCGTCTTTGCAGGTCAGCGGTGTGCCACCAGCGCACGCGCCGTCGCCGCAGCCGTCGCCGTTTGTGCAGGCGTCGCCGTCGTCACAAGGCAGGGCGTTGTTGCTGTGTTTACAGCCGTTCTTGGCGTCACACGAGTCAGTCGTGCAGGGATTGCCGTCCTCACAGTCGGTGGCCGCGCCGGGCAGGCAGACGCCGCCGCCGCAGATGTCGCCACTGCTGCAGACGTTGGCGTCGCTGCACGGCACAGAATTGGCGGGGAACGCGCAGCCGCTGTCAGGGTCGCAGGTGTCGTCCGTACACGGGTTGCCGTCCTTGCACACCGCCGGCGCTCCGGCGATGCACGCGCCGCCTTGGCACGTCTCGCCGCTCATGCATGCATCACCGTCGTCGCAGCCGCCGCTGAGGTCGGCATGTACGCAGCCTGCCGCCGCAAAACAGGCGTCTGCGCTGCATGCGTTGCCGTCGTCGCAGTCGGTCGCAGGGCCGCCACTGCACGCGCCGTTGGCGCAACTGTCCGGGGCAGTGCACGCGTCACCGTCGTCGCACGCCAGCCCATCGCCGGCCTCGACCGATGTGCACAGACCGTCAGGGCCGCATGCAGGCACCGTGCACGCCGGTCCGCTCAGCGCGCAGTCACTGTTCTGGGTGCACGGCTGTCCATTGGAGCCGCCGCCGTCACTGTCGCCGTCACCTTCACCATCATTGTCGCCGTCACCTTCACCATCATTGTCGCCGTCGCCGGAACCGCCGTCGCCGCCGCTCGCGTCGTCGCCGCCGTCGTCCGTGTCGTCTCCGCTCGCATCACCATCGTCGCCGTCTCCGGCTCCGTTGCCGTCGTCGCCGTCGTCGCCGTCGTCGCCGTCGCCGTCGTCCGCCCCGTCCGCGTCGTCTGCATCGTCCGCGTCGTCCGCGTCGTCCGCGTCGTCTCCGTCTCCGGCCCCGTCGTCGCCGGTCTTGCCGTCACCGATCTCGCCGTCTGCAAGCGTGCCACTGCCGTCGATCTTGCCGCTGCCCCAGCCATCTCCCAGGCCGCCACCGTCGCCGTCGAGACCGCTTCCGTTGGTGTCGCCGTCTGCCCAACCGTCGTCGACGCTGTCGTCACCGGTCCAGCTGCTGTCCGCGCCGTTGCCGTCGCCGACGACCTCCAGACCGCCGATGTCGTTGTTGGCGTTGGCCGAGGCGCCGATGGGCCCCGCCATGGTGGCGTCGTCGCTGCAGCCGAACAGGGCGGCCGCAGCGAACAAGAACAGCACCGGCAGCCATACGCGGCTCGAGCGCACAGCAGGTGCGGCAGGTGCGGCAGGTGCGGCAGGTGCGGCAGGTGCAGCAGATGCCGCAGCCGCAATGTACATGCGACCACATGTCGTCATGTCGACCTCGGTGCAGGCGCCCTGGGAGGGGGCGAGCGTCCCGCGATGGAGTGGGCGGCGCGTCACTTGCAGGGGGGCGCCGCGAAAGTGGCAGGCCTTGGCGCTGTCGCGTTGGCCACAACCGTCATCGTAGCGGATTCCGTCTGCGACGCGAGAGAAGAGGCAATTTGGGGGTCTGGCAATTGCCGCCCAAATCGCGCCAATAGGCGGCCGCGAGGTCTCTACAGCGGCAACGCCGCGAAACGCGAGAGGCGAGCCATCGAGGCTGATCGGCTCGGCGCTGCTCGGTGCGCGCTTGGGTCAGCGCTCCCCAGCTTGGCCACCACTTGCTGGCTACCAACTGCTGGCTACCATTTGAAGAAGGCGGCCTGGATGTCGAACTTCTCGTTCTGGGTCGAATCTCGCCAGGCCACGCCGACCATGCAGCTTGAGTCGATCGCGATCGCCGGGTTCATCTTGTCGCCCTCGACCACCGGCGTCACGAGCTGGTTGGCCTCCCAGGTCAGGCCACCGTCCTTTGAGCGGCTGGCGTAGATCTCGTAGTCCTTCTTCGATCGGAAGTCCTGCCACACCGCGTAGACCGTGCCCTTGCATGGGCCATCGAAGCCCACCGTCATCGACGGGTCCTCCTGGTAGCGCGCGTCGTTGTCGTTGACCTGAACGTCGGTTCCCCACGTCAGCCCGTCGACGCTCGAGTCGGCGAAGACGTCGTTCTCGTTGCCTGATTTCTTCTTGCGCTCGTCCTTCCACATCATCACGACGCGGCCGTCCGGGGTCGCCGTCAGGAACGAGCCCTTGCCCACGCCCGCCTTGCCGTCGACGTCGTTGACGTGCGCGGGCGGCGACCAGGTCGCGCCCTTGTCGGTCGAGCGCGACACGTAGAGGTCTCCCTCGAAGGTCTCCCAGCCGACGAAGATCGTGCCGTTCGCGCCGAGGACCACCGAGACGCTGTCGTCCTGCAATTTCGACGCCGAGACGAGCTTGCCCATCGACCAGACGGCCGTGTCAAAGACCCCCGGATTGTGTGCCCAGAACGGGTCGTACTGGCCGTTGTACAGGCCGCTCCATACGACGTGAACGTCACCGGGGCTCGGCACAAAGAGCTGCGGGTACAGGCCGTTTTCGCTCGTGGAGTTGATCAACGCGGTCTGGGTGAAGTCCTTGCCAGTCGTCGACCAGGCGAACGCGACGCCCGACGGCTTCTTCGCCTCCCACACGGCGTAGAAGTTGCCCTTCATGTCGCTGACGACCGCCTGTGAGCCCCAGTAGTAGACCTCGCCATCGACCTTGTTGACTTGGAATGGTCCCTGAACGATTTTGCACCCTTGCGGGGTGACCCAGTCGAGCAGCAGGTCGACGACGTTGCTGCCGTTGACGGACTTGATGGCCGCGTAGCTGACGTAGAACTGGCCGTCGCGCGCCGGGCTGATGAACGGGTTGACGGTGCCCGCGGTGTTGGCGTTGACCTTGAGGGTGCAGCCGGTCGGCGTGAACACCCCGGGTGCCGTCCCTGCGTCCACCGCGACGTCCGCCGCGACGTCCACCGCCACATCCGCCGGCGCCACCGTGTCGCCGCCGCTCGTATCGGGAAGGTTGGCGTCTGCCTCGACATCGCCGGGTGCGGGCACGTCGACCGAGCCGGCATCGGGATCGGCGCTGTCGGTAGCTTCGACCGTGTCCGCGTCCGCGTCTGCGTTCGAGCTGTCGCCGACATCGTCGGGCTCGCTGGTATCGGCTTCGCCGACATCGCCGCCACAGCCCCCGGTCGTCACAGGCGACGTGCCCAGTGGGCAACCCCAGACGCCCGCCGAGCACAGCGGGGTCTGCTCGACGTCCCCGTTGCAGCAGGTGAATCCGGGGTCCGCGTCGCAGGGGTCCTTGCCTGCATCCACGCCCACCGCGTCGTCCGCGTCCGTGGCCGGTAAGGTGTCGGCGCCCGTGTCGGCGGCGCCGGTCGTCTCAGCGAGCTGGATGTCGGCGGCGGCGGAATCCAGGCCATCCGTTGGACCGCCGCCTGATGGACCTTGGCTGCAACCTGCACCCGCCGCGGCCGCCCATGTGGCGGCGAGGGCAATCAGGCGAGCGCGCTTGGTGAGAGCGAAGAACATGTGGGACTCCGGGGATCGCGATCGGGAGATGGCGGTTGGCCGGTGCTGGCGGCTCGCCGTGGCGCAAGGTGAACGTCGCTTGGCATGGTAGACCCGGCCGCGGCGGCCCGCAAATGGCCCAGCGCGTTGTCAGTCGGCCTTGACGACGCACGCGCCGGCTTTGCAGACCTTGCCACTTCCGCAGACCAGGCCGTCCGGCGCGGCGAGGTGTTTGCACCCCACCCCCTCTTCGCAGCTGTCGAGGGTGCAAAGCGCGTCGTCCACGCAGGACAACGGCGCCATCTCGCATGCGCCTGACTTGGTCTGGCAAGTGTTCTTGATGCAATCCGTGTCCCCGTCGCTTGGGCAGCCCTTGATCGTCGCAGGGTCGACGACGCAAAGATGGGGAGAGGCCAAAGTGTCGCAGACCAGTGTGCCGTTGCACGCGTCGCCGTCGTCGAAAGCGGCGCAGTCGGCGTCGACCTTGCATTGGCAGATCTTCACCCCCGCGACGCACTGTGCGGCCGCGCATTGGTCGCCGTGGCTGCACGGCTCGCCGTCGTCGCAGGCAGAGCCGTCCGGCAACGCCTTCAACGCGCAACCGCCTGTTTTCGCGTCACAGTCTTGCTTCTTGCACGGCCCCTCGCCGTCGTGGCCGCAGTCGATGGCGCTACCAGCCGCTGGTTTGCACAGGTAGGGTGCGACCGCGTTGTCGCAAGCGAGCGTGCCGTTGCACAGATCGCCGTCGTCCTTGGCGGCGCAGTCCGCGTCCGTCTGGCATGCGCAGACCGAAGTGCCGACGCACGCGCCTTGATCGCAGATCTCGCCGACGGTACATGGGTCGCCGTCGTCGCACGCTACGATCAGCCCCACCGCTTTCATCTCGCACGAACCGCTGATCGGATCGCAGCTGTTCTTCAAGCAGGTCGTGTCCTCGGCCGCGGGACAGTCGATAACCGTGAGTGGGTTGGGTTTGCAAGCGTGCACCGCGCTGGCCAGATCGCAGTACAGGGTGCCGTTGCACGGGTTGCCATCGTCCTTGCTGGCGCAGTCCGCGTCCGACTCGCATACGCAGACCGTCGTACCCGCGCACTGGCCGCCCTCGCAGGTGTCGCTGGCGGTACAGGGGTTGCCGTCTTCGCACAGCGCGCCGTCGGCTTGCTTCAGGTCGCACTGGCCAGTGGAATGCGCGCAGATGCTCTTGACGCAGACGTTGTCGATCGGCTGCGGGCAGGTGACCACGGTGGCCGGATCGACGACGCAGGCCTTGCTGGCTGCGGCGCAGATCAGGGTGCCATTGCAAGCGTTGTCGTCTTCGTGGAAGAGGCAGTCCGCGTCGGTCTGGCACGCACATACGTATGTTCCGGAGACACACGAGCCGGCCTCGCAATGGTCTCCGCTGGTACAGACCTCCCCGTCGTCACAGGTGCTCGCTGCCGCGGCCGGCCAGATCGCGCAGGTCCCACCGCTGCACGCGGCTTGTTGGCAGCTTTCGGTCGCGGCAGGGCAGTCGCTTGCGCTGACGCAGTCGGCAAGGCCGACGCCGTCGTCACCGTCCGCGGGCTCGACATTGTCCGCCACGCTGGGGGCGTCGTCATCCGCCAAGCTGCTGTCGGCATCCATCGCCGTGTCCGAAGACGTCGCTCCGTCTGCCTGATCCGTCTTTGGCAGCTCCTGGCCGGCGCAAGCCCACGTGCAGATCGCAAGGAGGGCGAGCGCGGCCTTAGGCAGCGTCGCGCGGGTGCGTCCCTTAGACGCAGACGAAGTCAACATCGCGCTCATCGGTGGCTCTTCTCGCTGTCGGTCGATTCGGTCGACTCGGCCGGTTCGACCGAGTCGACCGAATCGGCCTCGTGCCCAATCGCCACGTCCGCAAGCTCGTCTCCCATCGCGTCTTCCTCGTTGAGCTCGTCGACGGATTCGAGGGTTGCTTGCTCGTAGCTGCGGTAGAGCTCGGCCGCGCGTTCGAAGTCCGCGTGAGGCACGACGAGCCAGGTGCCGTGCACGAACGCGAGCGCCGGGTTGATGCCACCACAGTCGTCGGAGTCGAGGCGTGCGTCGATGCCGTTGCGCTGCAGAAAGTCGAGCACGTGCTCGGCGAGCACGCGGTGGTCGACCCGTGCGAGGCGTCGGTGATCGGGCAAGAGCATCGTCGTCCCCCATAGACAGCCCCACGGGCGTTTTCCCCGGGCGCGACAGCATTGTAGACGGCAGCCGCTCGCCGAGGCCAGGACTCGGCTGTAACATCCGCTCGTCTGACGCGTCCATCTGGGGGGCAGGGAAAGTCGCCACGCCACCGGATCGTCCGCTCCTGTTCGAACAAACTCGCTTTTCCGCCGCCTTGGAGGTCTCCGCAATGTCCGTCGCGAATCGCCACGCATCTGCCTCTCGAGTCGTCACCTTCGCCGCTACAGTCGCGACCATCGCGACCATCGCGACCGTCTTGGCCGCTGGCTGCGCCTCCGACTGGGACCCGGGGACCTTCTTCCCAGCGACCTACGCGAGCGACTACGCCAAGATCGCTGACTGCGCGAAGAGCAACGGCCACGGCGGCGTCTACGTCGAGACCTGGGTGGACAAGGGCGCGCACCAGGCCTGGGAGGATCAGACCACGCCGTATGCCGAGGGAACGGTCTTTATGAAGGTCGGCTTTGATGACGCAGCGTGCAAGAATCTGGCCAACTACTGGGCGATGAAGAAGGGACCGGACTCCACCAACGGACCCGCAGGCGATTGGATCTGGCAGAGCGTCGACGCCGATGGTCAGGTCGGCGACGAAGGTCAAATGGCGGGCTGTACGGGCTGCCACGCGGCATACGCGAGCACGGATTATGTCGGCACGCAGCCGTGATGACCGTGACGGGTTGCGCAGTCCATTCGAATTGGTGAAGGCGCGACAGAAGTCGATGACAA
>CALGHC010000588.1 GCA_937915965.1 uncultured Myxococcales bacterium | reverse complement strand
ATCGACGTCGTCCAACGCCCGCACTGCGGTGTCGCCGGTCCCGTGGATCTTGCTGACGTGGCGCAGCTTCACCATGGGTTGAGCGTATGCCAACTGACGGTTCCCGCACAAGCGACGTAGGAAGAAGGCCTGTGAAAAAGGGCGATTGCACGGCTCGTATTCTGCCACAATTGCAGAGGACCAGACCGGTTCTGCCCTCTATTTGCACCTGGAGGTCAACCGCCGGGCAATGTGGCGCGTATCCGCTGGACGATGGCGCCAGATCGACCTACTTCTTCTTCAGGTCTTCGAGCGTCTTCTCCAATGGGGTTACCGAACTAGCGCGCAGCGTCCAGATCTGCGTCACCCGTCCGCGCTCGACCCGACCCGCGTACACATGACCCTCGCTGGTCTTTTCCCCCGAGATACGCAGCTCGAAGGTGCCGACGCCGGCGAAGGCCACCTTGACCAGATGGAAGTCCTTCTCCAGTCCGGCTGTCGACGCGGTTTGGTCGGTGACCTTGTCCTGGTATTCGACATTGACCAGCGCGTCGATCAGATCGGCGGGCTGGCCGTCCGCGAGGGGCGCGCCGGGCTCGGGGGCCACAATTGACCACTTTCCTTCCTTGTCCTTGGCGAGGTGGACCGCTGCTTGAATATCGCTTCGAGGGTCGAGCCACAGCGCCGTCGCGTCGGCGCTGGCGAACGCGGCGATGTGCTTGTCACGAAAGTCATCCGCAGCCTTCTTGAGGCGCCCAACCGACCAGCTTTGGATCTTGAAGAGGTCGCCGTCGGCACCGAGCGCGCCGTAGACCGCGCCGCCGTCTTCCTTGCCCAGCTGCACCTCGACCATGCCGGCGGGGAATTGCAGCTGAAGGCGCCACTCGGGGCTCGCGAGGCCGGCCTCGTCCCGGCTCTTGTCAGCGACGAACTCGACCTTGGTCGTATCGAGATCGCCCAGCCAGTCGGAGACCTTGCGGCTGTCCGTCGCAAGTCCCTCGACCTTCCACACGGCGCCGGGCCCGGCCTGTTTGCGTCCATCGAGGGTCACGTTCGGGCCGACGAGGTGGAAAGCGGTGGCGGTGTCCTTCGCTCTGCGTTCGCCCAGCAGGGCGAGGTCGCGCAGCTTGTCGAGGGTAATGGCCACCTGGTCGTGGGACCACGACGCGATGCGCGCAGCTTGGGGCTGACCTTCGACGCGCACCCAGAACTCGCCGCCGGACTCCTTCTCGTCCTTTGCGCCGATGAGCAGCACCTTCTCTTGGTCGCCCTCGTGCAAAACGATGCGGCGGGCAATCGCCGGATCCTCCAGGCCCGTCGCCTTCATGTCTTCGATCTTGTCCGCATCGACGAAGGCCGTCGCCGACACCCGCTCGAGCGCCTCAAGCCAGGCACCCACGTCGCCCGTTGCGTATCCTTTGGGCTCGACGATGACCCAGCCCTCGTCCGGCTTGCGCACATCCTTGTCCTTCTTGCCGTCAGCGAGCTCCTTGAGCTGCGCTTCGGTCGCGGCTTGTCGCTCGACGACGACCTTCGGCGCGCGCTTGTCGCCGGGCGTGGTGAGCTCGATGCGATTGACGCGCGTCATGGTCAGGCCCAGCAGCTTGGTGTCGCGGATGTCCTTCCACTGCTGATCAAACGGAGTGCGCAGGTCGCGGCCTCTCACCTGGTAGACCACCGTGGGCACATCTGGGTTCATCAGCCACGTGACTGGCTCCTCGGCGTTGGTCTTGTCGACCTTGCCCACCCGCAGCTTGACCGAGGCCCCTTCCGCCGTGGCCACAAACGTCACCGCGTGGGCGTCGTCGAGGCCGTACTCCGCCAACTCTTCGGGCTTCGCCTCGAAGCTGAACGACGCCCGGAAGCTGCGGGCGAGCTCCTGATTCCACATCCGTACCCGGTAGTTCTGCCCCTTTGCTTCGATCTTCGTCGTGTCAGCCGTGCGGGTCGCGCTCCAGGTCAAGTCATCGTCCTTGGCGTCGGCTGCCCCCGGATCACGAACCAACTCGATGTGCTCCCCCGTACGGTCGAGGCTGAACTTCACGTACGGCGCGGTGACATTCTTCATCGCGTCGCGCGCGTCGGCCTCGGTGACATCGCCGACGTAGCCTTCCACGATGAGGGGCGGCAGTCCGTCGCGAGCGCTCTCACGCTGGCCAACAAGCCAGACGACGGCGAGGCCGGCGAAGATCACCAGCATGATCAGAGTCGGGCGGTTCATCTCTCTTCCTCCCTAGCGGTCGAGCCAGGACGCGCGTTGGCGCTGGCGCTAGACCTTCATCCCGGCGGCTCGACGGCGGCGCAGCTCGAAACGGCCGAACCCGAACAACACCAGCAGCAACGGCACACCGACGATCGCTGAGAGCCGCAGCTTCTGCGCTTCGCCATCGTCGAGCTGTTCCATCGGCGTGCGCGAGTCGCCCTTCGAGCGGATGTCGACCAGCGCCTCGTGCGAGTTGGCCCAGTCAAGAACGTTGAAGAGGAAACGCAGGTTGTCGGGCAGCAGGTGCGAGACCTGGCCGATGCGGATCTGCCAGTTCTGGAAGTTCGCCTGCCAACGCTGGTAGCTCTCCAAGGCTTCGACGCTGAACTTGGTCAGCTGTGCCGCGTTGAAGTCGGTCAGGACCGACGCGCGGCTCAGCCCTTCGATGCCCAGGTTCGATGCGACCACCAGCAGCTTGCCCTCGCCGGTCTCCTTGAATCGACGCTTGGCGAGCTCGTAGTCCGCTGCACGCTGGTCGTCGGTCTTGTCGGGCTTGGCAAAGGGGTCGTTGGGATTCTTGGGCTTGTTCGACTTGGGCTCCTGTGGCACAGGCTTGCCCTTGAAGGCTGACGTGAAGGGGCCTCGGACGGACAGCGCCAGCGTGTGCGGCCCCGTCGCCTGCTCGCCGAGCACCAACGTCTTGAGGGCGGGCGGCAGCAGCGGAATGTCCTTGTTCTTCTTGAGCGACGAGTCGGATGACTGGACGAGCCGGGAGATCTCGAACTTGTCGTTGGCGGCCAACTCCTTGGAGGGCTCGACAGTGGTCGTGTAGGGCAGGGCCAGGCTCTGGATCGAGCGGGTCAGGGCGTGGCTTCGGTCAAAATCGACGGCTACCGGGATCAGCGCGTACGGGAAGTCCTGCTGGGTCTGGAATCGCAGGCCGCCGCGGTTGACAAACTGGGTCACGCGGACCGTTTCGACCCGCTTGGAGTCGAGGACCAGCTCGTCGCTCAGCTCGACGCCATAGGCGCTGAGGAAGGTCCCCATGTCGCTCTCAGTCCGGGAGAGGGCGGTGTGATCGAGCTTGACGTCCTGGCCGAGCTCCGAGGGCGGCGACATGTTCTGCAGCGCCACCTCGTACTGCTGCGCGAGGATCACCACCGGGCGGCCACCGAGCAGGAACTGATCGACCTGGTAGCGGTCGTACTCGGTCAGCGGCTTGCGGGGCGCGTAGATGATCAGGGCGGCGATATCGTCGGGGAAGGGCGTATCCGAATCGACCTGCTTGATCGAGAAGCCGCGCTTGACGAACAGACCGTCGCCGATGCGCTCATTGGTTTGATCGATGGACTGGGCGATCTGCTCAGCCGTCTGCACGATCTGCTGCATCATCTGGTTGTTCTGCAGCATCATCTGCATCTGCGGCTGGACCAGCGGCGACGGATCGCGGAACGGGCAGAACTCGTGGTGCCCACAGAGGAAACCGATCTTTCGCTGGCCGGGGCTGTCGGTCAGGGTCGTGTGGCGGCTGTCGACCTCGGCGTAGAGTTGACCGAGGATCGTGGTCAACTGCGCGACGGCCACATTCGCCGGGACACCGCCCTGCTCGCCGCCGCCGTCCATGTAGCGGATCAGCTCGCCGTATACCTTGGCAAACTGGCTGGCCGACGCCACGAGGTTGTCGACGAACTCGTTGCGCCCGTTGAGCTTGGCGCCCTCGCTCTCGACGAGGCTGCCTACCGGCATACAGGCCTCTTCGATGGTCTTCTTGTTGGCCTGCAGGGCCGCGAGCATCTTCTGGGAGGGATCCTGCTCGCCCTGCAAGGACAAGCCAGCTTGCTGTTCGCCCTCTTCGACCTTCGAGGCGTCCTGGACCTTCTGGTTGCAGGCCTTGGCGGCCTCCTGGATCTTCTTGCCGCTGTCGAGGAGGTCGGCCATCAGCTTGGAGTTGTCGTACTTCTCCTTGAGGCGCAGCAGGCGCTTGCTGATCTCGAACTCGAAGAAGCCCGGCTGGATCGCCTTTGGCAGCACCTCGCTCACGCTCTTGTAGTGGATCGTGCAGCCCAGTGCGTACTTTTCGAACTTCAGACGACCGTCGGCGACCTTGGCGTCGGTCGACGAGAACGGCTCTAGCTTCGCTGCTTCGGCCTGTTCCTCGATCGTGCCGCCGTTGGGCGTGTCGGTGTCGGCGTAGATCAGGCGGATTCCGCCGTTTGACGCGTTGAGGTACTCCTCAAGCTTGTCGCGGAACGCGCGGTCGATTCCCTTGAGCGGCACATCGCCCTGCGGCGTTGGCACCACCTCGGGCATCCGCTTGGAGATGTAGGCGACGATCGTCACCCCCTCAAGAGCGCGCGCCGCCTCGATACTGGCTTCAGACAGCGTATGCATCTTGTTGCGCGTCAGGTCGGCGCGCAGCGACGTCTTGGCGAAGACCGCGTTGAGCAGCACCGCCACGCCGATCGTCGCGATCAGCATGACCAGTGCGTCGGTGCGGTTGCGGAATTTGGTCTTGCGGTCCATGTGTGCCTCCCGAGGGTCGGGATCGGAGGGTCGGTCGGATCAGATCGAGCCGTGTCGGGTCGCAACGAACGAGGTCGGGGCAGAATCGATACGGGCTAGCGGGGCCGAACGGGGCCGAACAGGGTAGAGCAGTGTAGAGCAGTGTAGAGCAGGGTAGAGCAGGGTAGAGCAGGGTAGAGCAGCGAAAAGCGGCTTAGATCAGAGTCGAGAAGTTCCAACAGGTCGAGCAGCCTGGTGTTGTCGCAGCGGTCGTTGACCCCGCTACTTCCAGTTGCGCGACTTCAGGGAGTAGGTCGACGCGACGACGGCCACCGCGGTCACGCTGACGAAGTACAGGACATCACGGATATCGACGACGCCCCTGGCAAATGCGTTGAAATGCGTGCGGAAATCCAGAAGTTGTAGTGCGGCTGGCGGTCGCTCGAAGGCGAGCTTGATCAGCGCATCCGTCGCGGTCCAGAAGAACACGCACAACAGCAAACCGAGGATGAACGCGACGATCTGGTTCTGTGTCCAGGTCGAGGTCATCAGGCCCAGCGCGAGGAAGGTCGTGCCGATCAGCAGCAGGCCGATGTAGCCGCCAATCGCCGCGCCCAGGTCCGGAGCGCCGACGCTCGCGATGATCAGGGGGAAGACCAGCGTGAGCGACAGGGCGATGCACAAGAAGCCGACCGACCCGAGCAGCTTGCCCAGGACGATCTGCAGATCGCTCACCGGCAGCGTGACGAGCAGCTCAAGCGTACCCGACTTCTTCTCCTCGCTGATCAAACGCATCGTCACCGCCGGCAAGATGACGGCGAGGACCCACGGGGCGTGGTCAAAGAGTGGACGAAGCGTCGCCTCGCGCGCTCCGAAGAAGTCCTCGCTGCCGTCGATGCCAAAAAAGAACATCAAGCTCGTGGCAACGAGGAAGACGATCGCCGCGATGTAGGCGATCGGTGAGTCGAAGATGGCGGCGAGTTCGCGCCGGGCGATTGTCAGGACCTGCTTCATCGCAACCTCAGTGCTTTCTGTCGTGCCGATTCGGCGGCGGGTGGACGTCGCGGCGGGGTGCCGTGGGGCCCTAGCCCTCCTGCGTCAACTGCTGGAAGATGCCCTCGAGATCCAGATGCTTGCGCCGTAGCTCGACGAGAGACCAGGCCTGGTCGGTGGCCGTCTGGAACACCTCGGCCCTCATGTCGCGCTCGGCAACGATCTCCCAAGTGTCATGCGGCGTGGGGTGATCGGAGGCGTGCTGGTGAGTGACCGTGCGCACTCCGGGCAACGCCGCCAGCACCGCGGCGACAGCGTCGCTGTCCGCGGCGCCACGCACGACTCCAACCACCAAGTGGTGGGTGCGGTCGCCTACCTTGCCCTCGAGTTCGTCGGCGGTGCCGTCGGCGACGACCTTGCCTTTGTGGACAATGACGATTCGATCGCAGGTCTGACGAACCTCAGGCAGGATGTGGGTCGACAGGATGATCGTGTGGTTCTTGCCGAGTTCGCGGATGAGCTTGCGGATCTCGACGATCTGGTTGGGGTCGAGGCCGCCGGTGGGCTCGTCGAGAATCAGGATCTTCGGGTTGTGCAGCAGGGCCTGTGCGAGGCCAACTCGCTGGCGTAGGCCCTTCGAGAGGGTGCCGATCACCGAGCCGACGCGGTCCGCGATGCCGACGGTGCGGGTGACGTCGGCGATGCGCTTCTTGCATTCAGTGCGGCTGAAGCCGCGCATCTCGCCGACGTACTCCAGGTAATCGTAGACGATCATGTCGTCGTAGAGCGGAGTTGATTCGGGCAGGTAGCCCAGTCGCTCGCGGACCGCCAGCGGGTTGGCGAACAGGTCGATGCCGTCGACCTGCACAGAACCCGAGTTCGCCGAGATGAAGCTCGTGAGGATCTTCATCGTTGTTGACTTGCCGGCGCCGTTGGGTCCGAGCAGGCCGAGGATCTCGCCGTGGTGCACGTCGAATGAGATCCCGCCCAGTGCGGTGAAGTCGCCGTATTGTTTGACCAGGTCGCGTACCTGAATCACCGTTTCTGCAGCCATGTCGCATCCTCGCGTCGTCTGGATCGCAGGGGCTCACGGGGTTCGCGTCCGGCCCATCCCTGTGTCGGGATGCGGTCGTGATGCGCTCCCGGCGCGTTGCAACAACCAACGCCACCAGTTTCTTCCCGCTGTCCGTCCTCGAACCATCAAGTCTGACCGTAAACAAGCCCACAAGAGTGGTGTCGAGCAACCAGCGGTGTCCCTCAGGCCGCCGAAACGTTAGGATGGCAGCCGCCGCTGTCAAGGCGCGCGGTGGTCACTTCCTGTTGGTGTTTCCATGCGACCGACCAAATCACGCAAGCGGCAAGAGGCCCGAGCCAATCGCGCCAGACCAACGCGGTCCGTCAATCGTGCCGCTGCGCTTGCTGGGCTGGTCATCCTGACGCTGTCGCTGATGCCGGAGCTTGCGGCGTGCAGGCCCGCCGCGACGTCGCGTCCCACCCGGTTCTCCATTCCACGGGCCATTCTCGTCGACCTGCAACCGCTTTCGCCTCATATCGACGATCCGGTCTGGCGGCGCCCGGAGACCCGGCGCCTGCTCGCCGCCTGGCGCGGTCAGCGATTCCTCGCTGCTTGCACGGGTAGCGCCAGCCTGCTCGACCGATTGCTGCACGAAGGGGCTGCGCTCTTCTACGGGCCGGAGCGTCGTCGGGCCAACGTGGACGGCATCGAACGCTTCATGAGTCGCTACGTCTCCGGCTCGGACGCGCTGCTCGAGGTACGCGCCGAGCTCTTCGCGCCCGGTCCTTCGTGGCGGCGTCTGGCGGTCGACGCCTGTGTGCGGGCCGCCAGGCCAGACATCGCGATCCGCTTCGTCGCCGTTGCTGCTGGATTGGACGGTACACTTCCCATGCGTACCGCGATGGCGGTGGCGCTCCTCGACCGCGACGGTCTCCCCCAGGTCGTCGAAGCGTGGATCGGAACCCGTAGCGGCGGCGTCTCGCAGGCGTTGTTGCGCGCTGTCGGATACGCCCTCCTCGGCAACAAGGCAGCCGACGACGCCTTTGCCGTGGCCGTCAGGCTCGACCGCGGTGGCGATCTGCCCAGAATCAAGCGGGTCGGTCGCTACCTCGCCGAGCTGCAACGATGAGCCGGCCGCGCACTCGGCCGCGCTTCATGCCCGATGTCGTGCGCGGTGACGATCGCGATGAGGTCAACGCTGATTTTCGCAGGGATGTGGAGCGCTTTGGCTTGGTCTTCCGCTGCGACGGCTGCGTCTACGTCGACCACAAGTCCGGCCGCTGCACGGTCGGATGGCCCAACGAGGGCCTCAGCGGCGCCGTCGATGGTGTCGACGAGCGTGGGCAGCCGGTGTTCTGCAAGGCCTTCGAGGCCGACGGCTCGTAGCGGCTGGCGGCCTCCCTCGGCGCGGACGCCCTTGGATTAGCGCGTCAGATCGCTCCAGATCGTCGCCACCGCGCGGCTGTAGCTCGGGCCGGCGACTTCTGAGATCTGCTCGACCGTACGCAGCAGCGCCAGCACCTGATTGCGTCCACGGCGGGTTCTGACAGCCTCGCGGGGCGTGATGTCGCCAAGCGATGCCTGCGGCGTATCGGGGAAACGGGCGAGGACCTCGTCGACCCAGTCCTGCAGAACTGACTGCAGCTCGCCCTCCTCACGCTCGTCCCACTGCGAGGGGTCGATTAGCTCCTCAAGGTCGCGATACAGCGTGCACAGGAACCGAACTCCGTCGCCGCCCTCCTCGACGCACGCGCGCAGCTCGCGGCAGCGCTGCACCGACGTGGTCGTCGCGTACAGGCGTTCGCCATGCACGCGGATCGTCGCTCCGGTCGGGCCGAAGGTGTCGTCCGCGATCGCGTAGCGTGACGAGCCGCGCTCCAGCAGGTGACCGGCCGCGGCGAGACGGCCGAGGGAGCGACGCAGCGCCAGTGGTTGTTCGATGGCGAAGACCACGGTTGCCCGCATCCACGGTTCGCCGGCGGGACCCGTAAGACGGACGGTCTGGCGATTGATGCGGTCGAGTGCCCGACCAGATGCGCGCAGCAGATGCGCCAGACGGGCCTCGCGGACAAGGCCCGGCAGCCGCCGGCCTGCGCGGATCAGGCCACGCCGGGCCGGCGCCGGCAAGCAGGCGTGCACGGCATCGAGCAGAGCGATATCTTCGAGTTCGACCACCCGGGCGATCAGGATCTCCCTTTCGACAGCTGTGACCTGCAGCACCGGTTCACACACCGGCACGCATCGTCCGGTCGCCAGATGCTCAAGCACCGTGGCGTGGGCGTTGCTGCCGTTGACCTGGTACACATCGACCTCGGTCTCAAGCAACCGGCAGAGGATGAGTCGCTCGGCGGAAGAGGGAGGCCAGCGCTCCATCATGCGCGCGCCCAAGGGGGCCTCGCCCAACCGCGCGTCCCACAGCAACCACGGGTAGAAGTGGCTGTGGGCGTCGCTCTCGTTGAGGTGATCGGAGAGCGTCTGCGCAGAGCGGAACGGCCGGCCGAAGAACCGCCCTGCCGCACGCAGTACGTCCCGTCGCGCCAACGAGGACTGGGCGAGATCCATTCCGGCGACCAGAACCCGCAGGTGGGCCCGGCGCAGGAGGTGAGGTCGCAGGGGGATCGGCGCTTGGCTCATCGACCAGCTCTCGGGCCGCCCTGGAACGTTTGGCGCGTTGTGCGTCATGCCATGGGCCATCGGCCGCCTTGCCTAGCGCACCGACGGCGGGCGTGTCAATGCAAGATCTGATCGTCGTCGGCGCCGATCGGCTGATCGGGGTGGCTATCGGCTTCTGGCCAGGTCTGCCGCATCTCCGCGCCGACGGGGCCACGCGGCGACCGCCACTGCCGTTCCGCCAGCAGGGCGGCCTCGCCTGCGGCCGCGATCGCCTCCAGGTCCAGCGGCTCGCCGTCGGGCGCAAACCGAGGGCGCCGCCACCACGCGAGCAGCAACGCGACCACTGCCAGGACAGAGACGACGGACCAG
>CALGHC010000587.1 GCA_937915965.1 uncultured Myxococcales bacterium | reverse complement strand
CTGGAGTGCCCTGCTGGAGGAAGAAGAGAAGGCGGTCCGCATGTACGTGCGCCGCTTTGTCGACGCCGAGGCGATGCCACACATCGCCGCCGACTTCGAGGCAGGCCACTTCCGCACCGAGCTCGTTGCCGGTCTCGCCGAGCTCGGGCTCCTCGGGGCCAACCTGCATGGCTACGGCTGCGCCGGCATCAGCTCGGTTGCCTACGGTCTGGCGTGCATGGAGCTGGAGCGTTGCGATTCGGGCTTGCGTTCGTTCGTCTCGGTGCAGACCAGCCTGGCGATGTTTGCGATCTGGAAGTTCGGTTCCGAAGAACAGAAGCAGCGCTGGCTGCCGCGGATGGCTGCCGGCGAGCTGCTCGGCTGCTTCGGTCTGACTGAGCCCGAGCACGGCAGCGATCCGGGCGGCATGACCACCCGCGCGGTGCGCGACGGTGAGGGTTGGCGCCTCGACGGCGTCAAGACCTGGATCACCTCGGCGGGCCTCTCCGACCTCGCAGTTGTCTGGGCCAAGACCGGCGAAGACGCCGACAGCATTAGCGGCTTCGTCGTCGAGCGCAGCGACGCTGGCTACACGACGCCTGAGATCCCGCACAAGCTGTCGATGCGAGCGAGCTCGACCGGATCGATTCACCTCGATTCGGTCTATGTGCCGGACGACCGGCGTTTTCCGGACATCCGCGGCCTGCGCGGACCGCTGTCGTGCCTGAACAACGCCCGCTTCGGGGTCGCCTTTGGTGTCCTGGGCGCGGCGCGCGCCTGCCTCGAACGCGCCCTGGAGTACACCGGCGACCGCCAGCAGTTTGGCGTGCCGATCGCCAGCAAGCAGCTCACCCAGGCGAAGCTCGCAGACATCGCGAGCGATATCATCCAGGCGAGTCTGATGTCGCTGCACTACGGCAGGTTGAAGGACGCCGGCAAGCTCTCGCCGATCCAGGTCAGCGTGATGAAGCGCAACAACTGCCGCGTCGCCCTCAACGCCGCCCGCCAGGCCCGCAGCATGATGGGCGCCAACGGCATCACCGTCGAATACGACGTACTGCGCCACGCCCTGAACCTCGAGAGCACCTTCACCTACGAAGGCACCGACGAGATCCACACCCTGGCCATCGGCCGCGCCCTGACCGGCCTCGCCGCCTTCTAGCCGACAGCCAGGCCCAGCGATTCTGTCCCCCGGAAGCGGCCCCAGGCCGCACGCAGTGGGGAAGCCGCAAGAACCACGCTTCTTGCGGCTGGGGGACGAGCCCCGTCCCCCCAAAGAAGAAGGAAGCAGTTCCTATGCTCGCTCGCAAGACCGTCCTCCTCACCGGCGCCGGTCGCGGCATCGGTCGCGCTCTCGCCCTCGCCCTCGCCAAATCCGGCGCCCGCGTCGTCGTCAACGACATCGGCGCTGGCCTCGACGGCAGCGCAACCGCCGAGCGGCCCGCCGATGAGGTAGTCGCAGCGATCCGCGCCGCTGGCGGCGAGGCCGTCGCCGACTACGGCTCCGTCGCCGACTGGGACGCCGCCCACGCGATGGTCGAGAACGCACGCGACACCTTCGGCGGCCTCGACGCGGTCATCCACAACGCCGGCATCGTCCGCGACGTCATCTTCCACAAGATGTCGCGCGACGACTTCCGCGACGTGATCGCTGTGCACCTCGAGGGCGGCTTCTACGTCGCTCGTGCCGCTGCGCCGGTCTTTCGCGCCCAGGGCCACGGCAGCTACGTCTTCATGACCTCGACCTCGGGGCTGATCGGCAACGTCGGCCAGGCCAACTACTCCGCCGCCAAGCTCGGCCTCGTCGCCCTGACGCGCTCGATCGCCCTGGACATGCGCCGCTTCGGCGTGCGCGCCAACGCCATCGCGCCGTTCGCCTGGACGCGCATGACCCAGTCGATCCCGATGGGCGACGATGACGCCTCGCGACAGCGCATCGCCAGCTTGCAGACGATGCGCCCCGAGGACATCGCGCCGCTCGCCGTCTATCTGGCATCGGACGCCGCTGCTGCCGTCAATGGTCAGGTCTTCGCCGTGCGAGGCGCCGAGGTCGTGATCTTCAATCTGCCGTCGCCGCGCCGCAGCCTGCACCGCGCCGGTGGCTGGACCCCCGAGGCCCTGGGCGAGGTGATCGCCGCAGGCGCCACCCCCATCTACACCCTCATCGCGG